>JAAFIT010000278.1 GCA_013298745.1 Sphingomonadales bacterium | reverse complement strand
TGTCCAGACCAGCCAGTTGCTGCGGGCACGGCTGAAGATGTTGATGCCGCCGCATCTTGAGAATGACAATCATGCTTTTGAAACGCTTGACTTTTTGCTGAGCATGGAGAGCTGGCAGCGGCTTCGCTTGGAACAAAAACTGTCCATCGCAACCGCGCGCGCAATTATCGAGGCGCAGATCAAGGCTGTTGTCGGCTGACGGCCCGCGTTGTTGCGCTGCAGCAACAGTGCATCCAAACCGGCAACATTGCGGATTTGCAACTATGCAAAGCCACGAGGCGCCACCTAGCTTCCATTCATTGTCTGGATACAGACCCCGGCGCCCGGCCCAAAGCCTGCGGCGTTTGAAGGGAACGACCGACAACTGGGAGAGGGACATCAACCCCAATCAAGGGACATGTCCATGCGCTACACTCTCGCCGGCGTCGTTGCGCTCGCCGCTCTCGCTGTTTCTGCACCGGTCTATGCCGCGGACGAACCCACGCCCGCATTGAAGGCTTCGGGGTCGGTCGCTCTGGTCTCCGATTATCGCTTCCGCGGCGTTTCGCAATCGAACAACGGCTTCGCCATCCAGGGTGGCATTACGCTCAATCACGAATCGGGCTTTTATGCCGGCTTCTGGGGATCGAACCTCGCCGGCTGGGGCACCTTTGGCGGTCCCAATCTTGAACTTGACCTGATTGGCGGTTTCAAATTTCCCGTCGGCGAGGGTGCGCTCGATCTCGGCTTAACCTGGTACACCTATCCCGGCGGTGCCAGCAAAACCGCGTTCGTCGAGCCTTATATCAAGCTGAGCGGCACGGCCGGTCCGGTCGGGCTGACCGCCGGTTTCGCCTTTGCGCCGTCGCAACAGGCACTTGGCAACTGGTCCAACCATCCTGACAGCGCTGCCGACGACAGTGGCACCAATTTGTATGTCTGGGGCGATGGCGCCATCGGCGTCGCCAACACGGGCGCCACCCTGAAGGCGCACATCGGCTATTCCGATGGTAACCCCGGCCTTGGCCCGAACGGCACGAGCGTCGCGCCGACTGGCAGCTATTGGGACTGGTTGATCGGCGTCGACTATGTCGTCGGGCCGGTGACGCTCGGGGTTGCCTATGTCGATACCGACATCAGTGACACCAGCGCCGATTTCCTGCGTCTGCAGCCGAACTTCTCCAAGGGGCAGGTCCCGGGCGGCGATCCGATCTCGAATGCCAAAGTGGTGTTTTCGGTAACAGCCGCCTTTTGATGCAGCACGTCGGGGGCGCAGGTTCGCTGCGCCCCCGATCGGCAATTTTGTCGATACCCTTCATCGTCGCGATTGCTCTTGGCCGCGCCGCCCCCTAACGTCCGGCGCTTGCCTGTCTCCGGGGGAGCATTGCGTTGAACGATCCGCTTGTCGGCATCATCATGGGGTCGCGGTCCGATTGGGACACCATGAGCCATGCCGCTGAAACCTTGGCGGCGCTGGGTGTGCCGCACGAAACGCGGGTGGTGAGCGCCCATCGTACGCCGCAACGACTATATGATTATGCCGGCGGCGCGGCGGCACGCGGCCTGAAGATCATCATTGCCGGCGCCGGTGGGGCAGCACATCTGCCGGGAATGGCCGCCGCGATGACTCGGCTGCCGGTGCTCGGCGTGCCAGTCGAATCCAAGGCACTGCAAGGCATGGACAGCCTGCTCTCCATCGTCCAGATGCCCGCGGGCATTCCCGTCGGCACGCTGGCGATCGGCAAGCCGGGCGCGATCAATGCCGCTTTGCTCGCCGCAGCGATGCTCGCCATCAATGATGCAGCGCTCGCGGAACGCCTCGATTCGTGGCGGCAAGCGCAAACTGACGCGGTGGCGGAACGCCCGGAATGACCGCGACGATGATTTCCCCAGGCGCCACCATCGGCATCCTGGGCGGTGGCCAATTGGGGCGGATGCTGGCACTGGCAGCGGCGGCAATGGGCTATCGTGTCCATGTGTTGGCACCCGAGAGCGAACTGCCCGCCGGCGATGTCGCTGCCGAAGTCACACGTGCCGCCTATAGCGATTTCGCCGCGCTCGATCGCTTTGCCGCCAGCGTCGATGTGGTGACGTTCGAGTTCGAGAATATCGATGTCGCCGCCATTCGCCATCTGGCGACACAGCGTCCGATGCGGCCCGGTGCTGCCAGCCTTGAAGTGGCGCAGGACCGGTTGGCGGAAAAGACCTTTGTCGCTGGCCTTGGTGGTCGACCGGTGGCGTTTCGCGCTGTCGACAGCCGTGCCGATCTTGATGCCGCCATTGCCGATCTCGGCTGCCCCGCCGTGCTCAAGACCCGGCGGATGGGCTATGATGGCAAGGGCCAGGCGCGGATCACCAGTCCCGCCGATGCCGAAGCCGCGTGGGCGGCGCTCGGCGGCCAGCCGGCGGTGCTGGAAGCCTGGGTAACCTACAGCCACGAGTTTTCGGTGGTGCTGGCACGCGGGGTGGATGGCGAGATTGCCATCTGGCCGGTGCCGCATAACAGCCATGTCGGCGGCATCCTCGACACCTCGCGCGTGCCGGCCCCGCCCGAAGTGCTGGCTCAGGCCAAAGAAGCGGAGGCGCTGGCGCGAAAGGTCGCCACCGCGCTCGACCATGTCGGGGTGCTTACGCTCGAATTCTTCGCCTGTGCTGATGGTCCGCGCTTCAACGAGATGGCGCCACGCGTTCACAACAGCGGCCACTGGACCATCGAAGGTGCACGCGCCTCGCAGTTCGAAAACCATATCCGCGCCGTTTGCGGCGTGCCGCTCGGCTCGACTGACATGACAGCACCCGGCGCGCTGATGAAGAACCTGCTCGGCGACGATGTCCATGACTGGCACAGCATCCTCGCCGATCCTCGCGCGCATTTGCATCTTTACGGGAAAAGCGAGGTCAAGCCCGGTCGCAAGATGGGGCACGTCACATGGTTGTAGCGGGGACCGTGCCGGGCCGGGCGGCCGAACGCCGCGCCCTCACATTCCTGTTCGTCACCGTCCTCATCGATGCCATCGGCTTCGGCATCGTCATCCCGGTGTTTCCCGGCCTGATCGTGCAATGGACCGGCCGCAGTCTTGCCGGTGCCGCCGAGATCGCCGGCTGGATCAGCTTTCTCTATGCGTCGGTGCAGTTCCTGTGCGGCCCGGTCATCGGCGGGTTGTCGGATCGCTTTGGCCGCCGCCCAGTGCTGCTCGCCAGCCTGCTCGCGTTCGGCACCGATTATCTCATCATGGCGTTCGCGCCGAACCTGTGGTGGCTCGTCGCCACCCGCATCGTCGCCGGCATCACCGGGGCCACCTTCCCGACCGCCTATGCCTATATCGCCGATGTCTCGACGCCCGAGCGCCGCAGCGCCAATTTCGGCGTCATCGGCATGGCCTTTGGTTTCGGCTTCATCATCGGCCCGGCGCTGGGCGGCATCGTTGCGCAGTTCGGCGACCGCGTGCCGTTCCTGCTCGCGGCAGGGCTGGCCTTCGCCAACGCCGCTTACGGCTTGCTCGTACTCCCCGAAAGCCTTTCACCGGAAAAGCGCCGGGCGTTCGATTGGCGCCGTGCCAATCCGGTCGGCGCCCTTGCCCGGCTGCGCGTCGCCCATCCCCGCACGCTGTTGCTGGCGGTGACGGTGTTCGTCTGGTCGATGAGCTATCAGTCGCTTTATTCGGTGTGGAGCTATTTCGGTATCGAACGCTTCGACTGGACGCCCGCGCAGGTCGGCTGGAGCCTTGCTGCGGTCGGCCTGTCCGGCGCCATCGTCCAGGGCGTGCTCAGCCGCAAGCTGATCCCGCGCTTTGGCCAGCGCAACATCATCATCGCCGGGGCGGTATCGGCCATGGCCGGCTATTCGATCTATGCCTTCGCCGGTCAGGGCTGGATGATGTATGTCGGCATCACCGTCTCGGCGTTGCAGGGGCTGGTCTTCCCTTGCCTGCAAGGCATGATGTCGGCCGATGTTTCCCCCAGTGAACAGGGCGAATTGCAAGGCACGGTCTCGAGTGTGCAGGCCCTCAGTTCCATCATGGGTCCACCCTTGATGACCGGCGTCTTCGCGCATTTCTCAGGGCCCGCCGCACCGGTCTATTTCCCCGGCGCGCCGTTCCTGCTGTCGGTCGGATTCGCCGTGCTGGCGCTGGCCATTTTCTTTCAGGCCATGGCACGAACGACTGGCGCCAAGGTAGCGGCTTAGAAGAAGCGCCTCCGGTGGTTGGGGCCGTCAGCCCCAAACCCCGACTGTTGGGTGCGGCAACAAATGGGGTCTGGGGCCAATGGCCCCAGTCGCCGGAGGCTCTACCTTACCTCAACCGG
>JAAFIT010000277.1 GCA_013298745.1 Sphingomonadales bacterium | reverse complement strand
CGATGGTCGGGATCGGTGGTTCGAATGAAGCGATCGAAGCTTATGCCCAACTGCCGGTCGAGATCGATGACCGGCTGTGACGTGCCATCGACATAGTCTCGTGGAGAGATCCCGGCGGCCTTGGCGGCCTGGTCGATCTTCAGGCCATGTTCGTCGGTGCCGGTCAGGAAGCGGACGTCATAGCCGTCAAGGCGCCTGAAGCGGGCAATGGCATCGCTGGCGATGGCTTCATAGGCATGACCCATGTGCGGTTTGCCGTTGGGATAAGCGATGGCTGTGGTGATGTAGAAGCGGTCGGACATGCGAGAGCGAATGGGGCAAAGCGCGGCCGGTTGCAATGTCCTGCTTGCCCCATACCAATATCGGAGTTAGCGTAGCGGACGCTACATCGAGGGGATCGCCGCTGTGAGACTTTTCCGCCTGTTTCTCATCGCCTGCTTGATCGCCATAATCGCCTACACCTCGGTCACCATCGCCAATCATGGCCTGAACCTGTTGCCGATCTACTTCGGCGACATGGCGGAGATGGCATGGCCGGGGCAGTTCAACCTCGATTTCTTCACCTTCCTGCTGCTGTCGGGCCTCTGGGTGGCGTGGCGCAATCATTTCACGCCGGCGGCCCTGGCGCTGGCCGTGGTTGCGGTGCTTGGCGGCATGCTTTTCCTGTCCACCTACCTGCTGTTTCTGATTGCAAGAACGAACGGGGATATTCGGGTTATCGTGCTGGGCGAAAAAAGGGCGCGGCAGGGCTGAACACCGCTCGATCGTGGGGAGGACAGGATGAACGACATGAAAATGGCACCGATCGATGTCGCCATACCCGAGCTTTACGCCGAAGATCGCTGGCAAGACCCGTTCCGTCGGCTACGCGCCGAGGCACCGATTCAATATGTGCCCGAGTCCAAGTTCGGTCCCTATTGGTCGGTGACAACTTACAAGCCCATCGTCCACATCGAAGCGCTGCCCAAGATCTTTTCGTCGAGCTTTGATCGTGGCGGCATTACGCTTGGTATCCAGCCCAAGGTGGCACGCCCAGGTGAACGCCGCCTGCCACAGTTCATTGCCATGGATCCGCCGCGCCACACCGGTCAGCGTCGCACCGTGGCACCGGCGTTCGGACCGTCGGAGGTCGCCGCCATGCAGGACGAGGCGCGGCTTCGCACCCGGGCGCTGCTCGAGTCCCTGCCCGTTGGCAAGCCCTTCGACTGGGTGAGCAATGTTTCGATCGAGCTGACGACGGGGATGCTCGCCAAGATTTTCGGCTTTCCCTGGGATGAACGTCACAAGCTGACCGCCTGGTCCGATGCCGGCGGCAATATCGACGCCATTGTCGCCGACGGCGGTTGGGACTGGTTCAATGGCGAGATGGAGGCGATGGGCGCCGCCTTTGCCCAGCTTTGGCAGGAGCGCGTCGCCAACCCCGGCAAGGACCTTGTCTCGGTGATGCTCCAGTCCGACGCAATGCGCGACATGGATCCCACCGAATTCATCGGCAACCTGATCCTGCTTATCGTCGGCGGCAACGACACCACCCGCAACACCATGTCGGGCTATGCATATGGCCTGAGCCAGTTTCCTGATCAGCGCGCGAGGCTCGAGAACGAGCCGTCGCTGATATCCAACGCCGTGCAGGAGCTGATCCGCTGGCAGACACCGCTCGCCTATATGCGCCGGACCGTCACCGAGGACACCGAGGTGCACGGCGTCCATATGAAGGCAGATGACATGGTTGCGCTCTGGTATATCTCGGCTAACCGCGACGAGAGCGTGTTTCCCGATGGCGACCGCATCATCGTTGACCGGCCCAATGCGCGGCGTCACCTGTCGTTCGGCTATGGCATCCACCGCTGCGTCGGCGCGCGCGTCGCCGAATTGCAGCTGGTGACATTGCTCGAGGAGATGGCGCGGCTGCGGCTCCGCGTCCATGCCGTTGGTGAACCCGAGCGGGTGCCGGCCAGCTTTGTCCATGGCTACAAGAAGCTGCTGGTCGAGCTCGAACGCTACTGACTGGCGAGCCTGGCCACCTTTCCGGCGATGTCGAACGCCACGGCCTGCGGATCGAGTGACAGCGGCACTGCGCTGGCGGCAAGTGTGCTGGCGGCCTCCCAATCGGCCAACGCCTTCGCCAGAGCCGGCCCGCGGCGATTGCGAGCGGCATCGGCGATCATCGCCGGAGCGAGTTCGAGGAACGCTGCATAACGGTCGCCATTGGTCTTGCCGGCGAGCGTGCGTGCAAGGGCCATCGCCTTGCTGGGGGCAGCTGCGGGCGGGGTTTCGGCGAGGTCCGCAAGGGTTTCGGCGAGTGCTGCGACACCGGCTTCGGCGAAACGCAGCGCCCGCCCAGGCGCACCGGCGGCGAGCCTGACAAGGATAGCGCGATCATCCTCGTCGAGATCGGGGGCGGCGAGTTCGAGCAGCGCATCGACGGTCGCATCGGGCAGCCGCGAAAAGCGCAGGGTGCGGCAGCGCGAGCGGATCGTCGGCAGCAGCCGCCCCGGCATATGGCTGATCAGGAAAAACAGCGTCTGCTGCGGCGGTTCCTCGAGATTTTTCAGCAACGCATTGGCTGATTGCGGATTCATCTCGTCGGCACTGTCAACAATCACCACCCGCCAATCGGCAATCGACGGCGTCTGGCGGAACAAGGGCTGCAGCGCACGGACCTCGTCGACGCGGATGACGGCACGCAATTTGCCCTTGTCATCCTCTGTGCGTACCAGCCGACGAAAGTCCGGATGGCTCCCTGCAGCGATCAATGACGCCGCGGCACTGTCCTCGGCCCCGCTAAACCCCTCGCCTGCCGGCCGGCCCGCAAGCAGCCAGATCGCCGCTTGTTCGGCAAAAAGCGCCTTGCCGAGCCCTTGCGGGCCGGTCAGCAGCCAGGCGTGATGGGGGCGTTCGCTGGAAAAGGCGGCAAGCAATGCCGCTGTCTGGCTGTCATGGCCGATCACGCTTGCACTGCAGACCAGATTTGTTCCGCGAGATCGGCAATCGGCAAGCGGCCATCAAAGGCGCGGCAGCGTTTCGGTTCATCGGCGGCAAGACGGCCGAAGAACGCAGCGATGCGGGAATGGAAATCACCTTCATGCGCTTCGAAGCGGCCTTCGCCGTCATTGCGCGCGCGCGCCCGGCGTAGTCCAGCATCGCCGTCGATAGCCATGACGATGGTCAGGTCAGGCCACAAGCCGCCAGTGACATGGGCATGAAGATCGCAGAGATCGGCATCTGCGATCCCCTTGCCCGCCCCCTGGTAGGCGCGGGTGGAATCGACAAAGCGATCGCAGATCACCCAATCGCCGCGCTCCAGCGCCGGACGGATCACCCGGGCGACGTGATCGGCGCGCGCGGCATTGACGAGGCAAGCCTCGGCCCAGGGAGTCCAGCGGTCCGGATCGCCGGTCACCAACAAGGCCCGCACCGATTCGGCGCCATCCGTACCGCCGGGTTCACGTGTCAGAACAACGGCTTGGCCGCTCTCCTTCAGACGCTCTGCAAGTAACCGCGCCTGCGTGGATTTGCCGCTGCCCTCGCCGCCTTCAAAGGTGATGAAGCGGCCGGCCATGGACCATTACATCCCAACGAGCGACTTCAGCCACAGCCAGGCGGCGAGCAGCGGCCCCGCTTCGGCCACCGGCGCTGCAGCGACCAGCGGCAGGCGTGTGTCGGGGCGGCCCGGCACCGAGACGATGTACTCGCCGACCTTCTGGCCCTTGGCGATCGGCGCCTTCAGCCCGGCAATCGCCACGGCCTTGGTCTTGCGGTCACTGCCGGTGCCGCGCGGCACGGTGATGAACAGGTCGCGGGGGGCAACCATCGCCACTTCGGGCACTTCGCCGCCGGTCAGCTTGGCGTTGCCGGCAACCTGTCCGGCCTTGAGCACCGGGATGCCAGCCCAAGCGTTGAAGCCCCAGTTCATGAAATCAACCGAGGAACCGATGCGCTCGTTGAACGACGAAAGGCCTGCGACAACCATGACGATGCGGCGCCCACCCTGGATTGCCGAGCCGGTGAAGCCATAGCCAGCCTCTTCGGTATGGCCGGTCTTGAGGCCATCGGCGCCGCTGATCTTGCCAAGCAGCGGGTTGCGGTTGGGCTGGGTGATAGCCTCGCCCTTGCCCAGCGTCTTGCCCCAGGTGAAGCTGTCCTTGGAATAGAATTTCTTATAGAGATCCGGGAAGTCGCGGATCGTCGCTTCGGCGATCATGGCGAGATCACGCGCGGTGACGAATTCGTTCGGATCGGGCCAGCCATTGGTGTTGGCGAAGTGGGAATTCTTGAGGCCGATACGCTT
>JAAFIT010000276.1 GCA_013298745.1 Sphingomonadales bacterium | reverse complement strand
CCATTTGCGAAGCAAGCCAGCACACGCGCGGCAATCAAGGCCGCTTCATCGCCGATACAGCTGTGCTAGGACAAGGCCGTGTCGATGCGCATCCTTCGAACCCTGACGACAGCCGTCGCCGTGCTGGCGCTTGCCACGCCGGCGATGGCGCAATCGATCCTGCGCGATGCCGAAACCGAGCGCTTCTTCCGCGACATTTCGAAGGACATGATCGTCGCGGCCGGCCTCGATCCCAAATCGGTGCAGATCGTGCTGATCGGCGATGAAAGCATCAACGCCTTTGTAACGGGCGGGCAGAATATCTTCATCCATTCGGGGCTGATCATCGCCGCCGATAACGTCAACGAAGTGCAGGGCGTCATCGCCCATGAAATCGGCCATATCGCCGGCGGCCACAATGTCCGCTTCAACGAGGGCGCCGGGCCGGCAACGAGTATTTCCCTGCTGTCGCTCGTCGGCGCCGCTGCGGCCATCGCATTGGGCGCCGGCGAGGCAGGAATGGCGCTGCTCGGCATGGGCACGGCGGCGGCGCAAGGCAAGTTCCTGTCATTCACCCGCGATCAGGAAAGCCGGGCGGACCAGGCCGGCGCCAAATATCTCGGCGCCGCCGGTCTGTCGGGCAAGGGGTCGATTGCCTTCTTCCAGAAACTGCTGGGGCAGGAATATCGCCTCGCCATCCCGCAGGACAATGAATATGCCCGCACCCATCCGCTGTCAGGCACCCGCATCGCCAATCTGGAAAACGTCTATGACAAGGATCCGGCGTGGAACAGGCCGCCCGATCCCGAACTGCAGGCGCGGTTCCTGCGGGTGCGCGGCAAGCTGATCGGCTTCGTCGATACGCCGACGCGGGTGATGACGCGCTTCCCGGCGCGTGACACATCCGATGCCGCACATGTCGCCCGCGCCTATGCCTGGCACCGGTCGGCCTATCCCGATCTGGCGACGGCCGAAACCGACAAGCTGCTGAAGAAGCTGCCGCACGATCCGTTCGTGCTCGAACTGAAGGGGCAGATCCTGCTCGAATCGGGCAAGGTCGATGCCGCGCTGCCAGTGCTGCGCGAGGCGGTGCAATATGCGCCGAACGAGCCGCTGATCCAGACGCTGCTCGGCCATGCGTTGATCTCCACCGAAAAGCCGACCGATTTTGCCGAAGCCGAACCGTTGCTGCGACGCGCGGTGGCGCAGGACCGCGAAAACCCCTTTGCCTGGTATCAATTGGGCGTCATCTATGATCGCAAGGGGGATGGCCCGCGCGCTGCGCTGGCCGCCGCCGAACGCTACAGCCTCGAAGGCAATGCCAAGGGCGCCGCTGCCAACGCCCGCATGGCGCTGGCGGGGCTGCCCAAGGGATCGCCCGACTGGCTGCGCGCCGACGACATCGCGCTGGTCGCAGAGGATGAACTCGGCAACAAGAAACGACGTTGATGATGAGCCTGAGAACCATGATGACCAAACAGATCGGCCTTGCCTGGGCCCTCGCCGGGGTGTTGCTTGCTGGCGTTGCCGGCGCGGCGCTCGCCGCCGGCACCGGCGCTGCGCCAGCCAGCGACAAGGCGGCGATCGAAAAGATCGTCCATGATTACATCCTCGCACACCCCGAAATCATCCCGGAGGCGATGAACCGGCTGCAGACCCGCGAAGTGACGCGGCTGCTCGATTCGAACCGCAAGGAAATCGAAACACCGTTTGCCAGCGCGGTCGCCGGCAACCCCAAGGGCGATGTCTCGGTGGTGGTGTTCTTCGATTATGCCTGCCCCTATTGCAAACAGGGCCATGCCGACATCCAGAAGCTCGTCGCCAGCGATCCGAGCGTGCGTGTCGTGTATCGTGATTTCCCGGTGCTGTCCCCGGCCAGCGAGGAAGCCGCGATGGCCAGCCTGTCGGCGGCGCAGCAGGGCCAGTATCAGCGCTTCCACAACACCATGTTCGAATCGCCCGGCAAGGTCAGCCATGAACGCACCGTCGCGATGGTGCGCAGCGCCGGCCTCAACGAAATGCAGACGGCGAAGGATTTGAACGCGCCGGCGCTCAAGGCCGAAATCAAGAAGAACCTCGAACTCGGCCGCGCGCTGGGGCTGACCGGCACACCAAGCTATGTCGTCGGCAACCAGATCCTGTCGGGCGCCGTCGGGCTTGAAAAACTGAAGGAAGCCGTCGCCGAAGCCCGCAAGCCCGCGAGCAACGCCGGCTGATGGACAGCACGCCGCGCCTCGATGTGATCATGGCGCTGCATCACGCCGTGGTCGTGGTCTGGCGCGATCTGGCGGCGGTGGTCGCCGCTGGCGTGCTGCTGGTCACCCTGCCGGGGCTGCTGGTGCCCTATCTGCCCGCCGGTGCCGATTGGAGCACGCTGGGCATGACGCTGCGCGGTGTCTGCGCCATGCTTTTTGTCGCATTGGTCAGTTGGGGGGTTGTCGCCCGCCTCGCCGGCCGGGCGCTGCCACCGCGTCGTTTCATCGCCGAAGGGCTGGCGCGTGCCACGCCTGGTTTGCAGGTGGCGCTTTTGCTCGGCGCGGCAGTGGTGGCCGGGCTGACGCTGCAACTCTTCGCCCGCCATGGCACGATCGCTGGCTGGCTGCTCAATTCGCTGCTGCTCACCGCCGCGCTGCTGGCGCTGACGGCGCTGATGCCGGCGGTCCCGGCGGCGGTCGTCGAGCGGCTGGGTCCGATGGCGGCGCTGCGCCGGGCGGCGGCGCTCACCGCCGGCAATCGCGATCGTCTGCTGGCACTGGCGCTGGTCGTCGGCCTGGCCCTGGCGCCTTCGGCGGCGCTGATCGCCGGTTTTGCCGGGCCGGATGGTGCCGGCGTCTGGCTGCGCTCAGCCTTCGAACTCGTCACCTGGAGCCTTGTCGCCACGGTGCCACCCGTCGTCTATGCGCTGCTGCGCGAACCCGCCGAGGAAATCCGATGACCGATGTCGTGACCCGTGATGATTTCCTGTCGTTCGATGGCGTGCGCATCGGCTGGCACGAGCTCGGGCACGGTCGGCCGATCATCCTGCTCCATGGGCTGTTCAGCTCGGGCGAAATGAACTGGCGCCGCTATGGCGCAGCGGCCGAAATCGCCGGCGCCGGCTTTCGCGTCATCATGCCGGATTTCCGCGCCCATGGCATTAGCGCCGCGCCGCACGACCCTGCCGCTTATCCGATCGACGTGCTGGCGCATGATATCGAAGCACTGGTCACCCATCTCGGGCTGCATGATTTCGATCTAGCCGGCTATTCGCTCGGCGCCCGCACCGCGGTGCGGCTGGTGGTGCGCGGGTTGCGGCCGGCGCGGCTGATCCTGTCGGGCATGGGCCTTGCCGGGTTGACCGGCGGCACCGATCGCGCCGCCTGGTTCCTGAATGTCATCGCGAACGCCGACAGCTTCACATCCGGCAGCGCCGAATATGCTGCGGCCGCCTTCATGAAGGCCAATCACATCGATGGCGCCGCGGTGGCGCATGTCCTGCGTTCACAACAATCAACGCCGCTCGAAGCGGTCAAGGCGATCACCACCCGCACGCTGGTGCTCTGCGGCCGTGATGATCGCGACAATGGCTCGGCGGGCGAGTTGGCACTGGCCCTCCCCAACGCCGCACTTGTCGAAATCCCCGGCAACCACATGAGTGCCGTCACCAAGCCCGACTTCGGCACCGCAGTCGCCGCCTGGCTCCAACACGCCTGATTCAACTGGGGTCTGGGGCCAACGGCCCCAGCCGCCGGAGGCCCTAAAGCCCCGCCGCCACCAGCATCGCCGAAGCCCCGCGCTCGGCATCATCCGAATGCGCCCGCAAAATCGCGAACAGCTCGCGCCCGGTGCCTTCGGGCTGGGCGGGCGTCGGTGCATCGCTGCGGCCCGACAGGTCGGCGCTGGTTGTCAGGCTGCCGGTGACGGCGCACAACCGCACGATATCGCCGTCGTTGATCCGCGCCAGCGGGCCTCCGGCCATCGCTTCGGGGCTGACATGGATGGCGGCGGGCACCTTGCCGCTGGCGCCCGACATGCGGCCATCGGTGACGAGTGCCACCTTGAACCCGCGATCCTGCAGCACGCCGAGGCTGGGGGTGAGCTTGTGAAGCTCGGGCATGCCGTTGGCGCGCGGCCCCTGGAAGCGCACGACGACGACGACATCGCGATCAAGCTCACCGGCCTTGAAGGCGGTCAGCACGTCATTCTGGTCGTTGAACACCCGCGCCGGCGCCTCGATGGTCCAGCGACTGGAGTCGACGGCACTGGTCTTGAAGATGGCGCGGCCAAGGTTGCCGGCGACGAGCCGCATGCCGCCATCGGCGCCGAACGGCGTCGTGA
>JAAFIT010000275.1 GCA_013298745.1 Sphingomonadales bacterium | reverse complement strand
GGCGAGGCTGACCGGGCCGGCCCAGGTGCTGAACAGATTGTTGGTCGAAAAATGCAGCGCCGCCACGTCCTGCCGCAGGCTCTGGAAGCGTTGCGGCTGCGCGCCATCGTTGAAGGTATAGAGCACTGCGGCTTGGGACACGCCGCCGACACCGATGCGGTTGAGCGGAATGCAGCCGTTGTTCGGCGCGGTCAGCCGCGAGCGGCAGATAATCGTTCCGGCCGGAACCCCGGCGGCATTGCCGGCGGGGGCAAAGATCGCGTCCTGCGCCAGCGCGACACGGTCGTTGCGCCAGGTGTTGGTCAGCTGTTCATTGGTCTTGGCAATGCCGACCTGATAATAGGCGCCCCATTTCCAGTCGATCTCGCCGGTGTCGAAAACGCCGTCACCGCCGATGACAGTGCGATAGACCTCGCGGCTATTGTCCGAACCGGCCGCCGGGAAGCCGGCGTTGCTGGTGCCGATGCTGACCGAGTTGACATTGGCGGCGACCATGCGAGCGCGGAAATCGGCGGGCAGGAAGGCGTTGTCACGCTGGATGGTGACGCCGACCGACGGCGTCTGCTGATAGAAGCTCTGGCCCGAATAGCCCGAATAGCTGAACTGCGCGAAAGCGGTGAGCAGCGGCGAGAATTCATAGCTCAGCCGGCCAAAGGCGTTGCCGCGCTTTTCATGCGGGGCGAGGCTGTTGCTGCTGACATGGCCCTCGCGACTGAGACGATAATCGCCGCCGACCATCCATTGGCCGCGGTTGGGGCCATAGTTGAACTGGCCCGTCGTCGCGAGACCGGTGGCCGGGTTGATGTCGCCGAAAAAGGTGCCGCGCAATGGTCCGGTGGTGTTGACGATGCCGCCGGGCGTGAACTGGTGGGTGCCGATGCCGGCCTGCACAAGCCGTTCGGGCTGGCCATTGCCGGCGACATAGGCGGGATTGTCGATCTGGAAGAAGCCGCTGTCCTGCCACGGCCGGTCGATGGTATCGACACCTTCCTGCTGGAAATAATCGGCAGCGACGAGAATGCGACCGCGACCTTCGGCAAAGGGGATGCCAGCCGTGACGCGCAGCGTGTGGTTGGGCACGTCACCATAATCGGTGATGCCGAATTCATATTCGCCCTTCAGCCCTTCGAAATCGCGATTGAGGATGAAGTTGACGACCCCCGACACAGCGTCCGAACCATAGACCGACGAGGCGCCGCCGGTGACGACTTCGATGCCCTTGATCAGGCCCTGCGGCACGGTCTGGGTGTCGACGAAGCCGACCGTCGTCGAGGCGACCGAACGCTGGCCATCGATGAGCACCAGCGTGCGCTGCGCCCCCATCGCGCGCAAATTGACGGTGGCGATCCCGGCCTGGCCGTTCGAAAGCGAGCCGGAGTTGGTCGACGAGGTCTGGCTGCCGCGCACCGATGGCAGGGTGTTGACGAAATCGCCGATATTGGCCTGCGGTTCGGATTTGAGCTCGGCCGAGCCGATCACCGAAACCGGCGTCGGGGCGGTAAAGCCGGTGCGGGCAATGCGCGAACCCGTGACGACCAGTGTTTCGGGTTCGGCCTCGGTCTCGGCCGCGGCGGCAACAGGCGTTGGCGGCGGTGTCTGGGCGAGGACTGGCGTCGCGCCGAGAATCACACCGAGCAGCGCCGTACCGGCACCAAGGCTGGCGCGCGTCGAAAGCGGCGATGAGGCAAAAAGCGAATCTGGATAAAGGCGCATGACGACTCCTCGATGAAACGGTCCGGTGTCCCGAACATTCCCCAAGAAAGCCGTCCGCTGCGGGCGATACCGCGCTTCGGATCTGCTGCGATTGAACGTCAAAGAGCCGATATTTCGGTCACCTTTGTCGCCCGCCAAAAGCCAAGCTACGGGCCGCAACACGTGTTGCGGTGCAACAATGTGAAAGTTTGTTGTCAAAAGAGTCAAGTGGCGGAAATGAAACTGTCTTAGGACGCTTGTCAAAAGTTGAACATGTGGCGGAATCGTCACACTGGGGCGTGTGCGCCGCAAGACCGGGGGTGACAGGGGGCACCTGCCCGCTAAGGTGCGGCGCATGATCGATCCCGTTTCCAGCGCGGTGCGCGCGCCATGGACCAAAGCCCTTGCCGATATCCGGCGCAGGCTCCCCGAAGGTGTCCAGCCCTATCTCGAGCGCGGCCCGGTCGGGGCGATGCTGCTGGGCATGGCCTCGGGCTTTCCGATCGCCATGATCGGCGCCACGCTGACGACACGCCTGGCCGAAAGCGGCATCGACAAGAAGACGGTGACAGCCTTTGCGCTGGCGATGCTGATGTACAATTTCAAGCTGCTGTGGGCGCCGGCGATCGACCGGGTGCGCCTGCCGGTGCTGGCGAACCTGCTCGGGCAGCGACGTGCCTGGTTGCTGGTCACGGCGCTGCTCGTCGTTGCAACCGTCAGCTGGCTGGGGCTTGCCGATCCGGCCAGCGATATCGGCACCGTGGTGCTGGCAGCGGTGGCGGTGGGCTTTGCCGGTGCCAGCTTCGATATCGTCATCGATGCCTATCGCATCGAAAATCTGTCGGCCGAACAACTCGGCGCTGGTTCGGGGATGACGCAATATGGCTGGCGTCTCGGCAACGCGCTGGCGGCATCGACCGTGCTGGTCCTTGCCAGTCGCATCGGCTGGAATCTGGCCTATGTTTCGGCAACGCTGTTCGTGCTGCCGGCGCTGCTGGCGGCGCTGCTGCTCGGTGAACCCCGGCGGCCGGCGCTGGCGGGCGCTGCCCTGCGCGGCTGGGCTGCCGTGCAGGACGCTGTCGTGGCGCCGCTCGCCGATTTCCTACGCCGGCCGGGGGCGGCCCTGACGCTGGCCTTCGTTCTGACACACAAGATCGGCGATACGGTGGCCAATCTGTCGTTCCGATTGCTGTTCGCCGATCTTGGTTTCACCAAGGATGAAATCGCCGGCTATGACGTCGGGATCGGTTTTGTCGCGCTGCTGGTCGGCATCTTTGTCGGCGGTGTCCTGTACAAGGCGATGGGCATGAAGCGCGCCGTCTTGCTGAGCCTGGTGCTGATGGCGATTTCCAACCTCGGCTTTGCGGCGCTGGCCGCCGTTGGTCATTCGAACCTTGGCATGGCGCTGGCGATCGGCTTTGAAAACTTCAGCAGCGGTTTTGGTGGCGTTGCCGTCGGCGCCTATTTCGCGGCGCTTTGCGACCATCGTTTCACGGCAACGCAATTTGCGCTCGTCTCGGCGGCTGCATCGGTGGTGGGGCGCGCCTTCAGCGCCTCGAGTGCCGGTGCCCTGATCGAGGCGATGGGCTTCATCAATTTCTACCTTCTCACCACCGTTCTGGCGGTGCCCGGCATCCTGTTGTTCCTCTACATGATGCGCAGCGGGCTGGTCGACGACGCGATTCCCGATAGGCCGCCGTCATTGGTTTGAAACGCACGTTGACTGGCATTGTAACAATTTCCCGCTAAGGCGCTGCGCAGGGTGTCTTTCCGCACCGCCCTGGAGACATGCAGATGGGTCTAGCCCTCAGCCGCCCGACGGCCATCGCGCCGCAACTGCTCGCCAATGCCCCCTTCATTCACCGTGTCGGCCAGCTCGACGTGCGGCTGGCGGTGTCGGACGCCGAAATCGCCGCCGCCCAGGCGCTGCGCTACCAGATTTTCTATGACGAAATGGGCGCCGTGCCGACGCCGGCGATGGCACGGGTGCGCCGCGATATCGATGATTATGATGCGATCTGCGATCACCTGCTGGTGGTCGATCACGGCCTTGATGGCCGGCCGCATGTCGTTGGCACCTATCGCCTGCTGCGCCAGCGCGTTGCCGAGGCGCATCGCGGTTTCTATTCAGCCGGCGAATATGACCTGTCGCGGCTGATTGCCCATTCGGCCAATGGCGGGCAACTGCTCGAATTGGGGCGCAGCTGTGTGGCGCCGGCGTGGCGCAACAATGCGACGATCTCGCTCTTGTGGCGCGGCATCGCCTCCTATCTGCAGGCGCACAACATCGGCCATATGTTCGGCTGCGCCTCGCTGCACGGCGCCGATCCGCTGCTGCACTCGGCCGAATTGTCCTATCTCTACCATCACCATCTCGCGCCGCCGGAATTGCGAGCGCGGGCGCATGACAGCAACCATGTGCCGATGAACCGCCTGCCCGCGGCGTCGATCGATACCCGCGCCGCCTCACGGGCGCTGCCGCCGCTGGTGAAGGGCTATCTGCGCGTCGGCGCCATGGTTGGCGATGGCGGCTTTGTCGATCACCAGTTCAACACGGTCGATGTCTTCGTCATCATGCCGGTCGATCGCATCACCAGCCGCTACGCCGCGCG
>JAAFIT010000274.1 GCA_013298745.1 Sphingomonadales bacterium | reverse complement strand
GGCGGCGTGCTCATCGTCGGCCTGGGCTGCGAATCGAACCAGATCGACGCGCTGCTATCATTGGTTCCAGAGGCGCGGCGGGGCCGAATTCGCACACTTCGCGCCCAGGGGGACGGCGATGAAGTCGCCGCTGGCGTTGCGTTGGTCGACGAACTTGTTGCCATTGCCGGCGCCGATGTCCGAACGCCCGTGCCGCTCGATCGGCTGGTGGTCGGGCTGAAATGCGGCGGTTCGGATGCCTTCAGCGGCCTGACCGCCAATCCGCTGGTCGGGCGGATCGCCGATGCGGTGACGGGGGCAGGGGGTAGCGCCGTCTTGACCGAGATTCCCGAAGTCTTCGGTGCCGAAACGCAGCTGATGGCGCGCGCTGCGAGCCCTGAGGTGTTCGAGGGTATTGTCGCGCTGGTCAATGATTTCAAACGCTATTTCCTCGCGCATGGCGAGCCGGTGTCGGAGAATCCGTCGCCCGGCAACATCGCCGGCGGCATCACCACGCTTGAGGAAAAATCGCTCGGTGCGGTGCAAAAGGGGGGCCATGCCACGGTCGTCGATGTCATCGGCTATGGCGCGCAGGTGACGCGGCGCGGGCTGACGCTGCTGGCCGCGCCCGGCAATGATGCCGTCTCGTCAACCGCGCTGGCAGCGGCCGGGGCCACCGTCATCCTGTTCACCACCGGACGCGGCACGCCGCTGGGCTTTCCGGTACCGACAGTGAAAATCGCGTCGAACAGCGCGCTGGCGGCAGCAAAGCCGGGATGGATCGATTTCGATGCCGGCCGCGTGCTCGCCGAAGGGCTCGATCCGGCCGCGACCGCCTTGCTGGCGCAGATCGCCGCCATCGCATCAGGATCGTCGACCGCTGCCGAACGCAATGGCGAGCGTGAAATCGCCATCTGGAAGCGCGGCGTGACGCTGTGAGGCTGTCGCGCGCCACGCTGCCGGCACTTCCGCCCGGTATCGCGCGACCCTACCATGGCGCCATCAACACCGGCATCGTCCACTTCGGTCCCGGCGCCTTTCACCGCGCGCATCAGGCCGATTATGTCGACCGGCTGCTCGGCGCCGATCCGCGCTGGGGCATTGCCGAAGTGTCGCTGCGCACTGGCACCGTCACCGGCGCGCTGGCGGCGCAGGACGGGCTCTATACGCTCGAACTGCGCGATGCAGCGCCTGAGATACGAGTTATCGGCGCGGTATCAGCCGTCATCGGGCCGGGTGAGACGGCGCGGCTGAGGACCCAACTGGCCGATCCGAAGGTGCGGCTGGTGACCAGCACCGTTACCGAAAAAGGCTATTGCCTTGGTGGCGACACGACGCTCGATTTCGCCCATCCCGACATCGTCCATGATCTGGCACATCCCGATCAGCCGCAATCGCTGGTCGGTTGGCTTGTCGCCGGGTTGGCGGCGCGGCGGACGGCGGGTGTTGCGGCTTTTGCCGTCGCACCATGCGACAATCTTCCCGACAATGGCGGGCGCGTTGGCGCTGCCGTTCTGGCGTTGGCCCGCGCCCGGGATCCGGATCTCGCCGCCTGGATTGCCGGGGAATGCCGATTTGCCGCCACCATGGTCGATTCGATCACGCCGGCCGCCGATGCGGTGCTGCTGGCGCGGGTCACCGCCGTCACCGGCCTTGAAGACGCGGCTGCGGTTCAACGCGAACGCTTCTCGCAATGGGTGATCGAGGACGTGCTGCCGCCGGGTGGACCGGACCTTGGCAGCGTCGGTGCGGTGATGACCGGTGATGTCGCCGGCTTCGAGCGCGCCAAGCTGCGCATTCTCAATGGCGCGCATTCGGCGCTTGCCTATCTGGGGCTGTTGCGCGGCGCGGAAAGCGTCGCCGAAGCGATGGCCGATAGCCGGCTGGCCAGCTTTGTCGAACGCATGGTCATCGCCGATGTGCTGCCGGGGGTGCCGGCGCTCGCCGGCTTTGATCTGCGGCGTTACGTCGATGATGTACTGGCGCGATTCCGCAACCCGGCAATTTACCACCGGCTGGCGCAGATCGCCATCGATGGCTCGCAGAAGCTGCCCTACCGCTTGTTCGATTCGGTGGTCGCGGCGCGCGTGGCTGGTCGACCCGTCGAACGGCTGTTGCTGCCGGTGGCGGCCTGGATGCGCTGGATCGCGCGTGCGGAAAGTGCTGCATCGATCAACGATCCTTTGGCCCCAATGCTGTGGGCGGCGGCGCGCGATGGCATTGATCCGGTAGGGCGTTTCATGGGGATGGCAACGCTGTTTCCGGCGGCGCTGCGCGACGATGCGGCGGTGCGCGATGCGCTTCTCAACGGCTGGCAAACCACGGCCAGCGATGCCGATCTCGACGCGGCACTTGCATCCTTGGCGCGTTTATGACACCGGTTTCCATAACAAGAATGAACCATGGGGAAGGGTGCGGAACAGCGTGACCGAGGCAGCACACGCCGTAGCCATGACGCCGCAAGCGATCGCCGCAGCGCTCGTCGATGCCCGCCGCCACGCGCAGGCGTTGCCCGATTATCCCGGCCCGTTGCCGACCAGTCTCCGCGACGGCTATGCCATTCAGGACGCCGGAATGGCGCACCGCGGCGACCGCGTCGCCGGCTGGAAGGTTGGCCGCATCTGGCCACCGCTTGATACGCGCTTCGGCAGTGACCGTCTCGCAGGCCCGATTTTCTCTGACCGCGTCATCACCGCCGATGCGGCGAGCAATACCGAAATGCCAATCTTCACGGGCGGCTTCGGTGCAGTAGAGGCCGAGTTCGTTTTTCGGCTCGGCGCAGTGCCCCCGAGCCAAACTCGCTTTTCACTCTCCGAGACCTCCGAATTGATCGCCAGCGTCCATGTCGGCATCGAAATCGCCAGTTCGCCACTGGCGGCAATCAACGATCTCGGCCCGCCGATCATCGTTTCGGATTTTGGCAACAACAATGGCCTTATCGTCGGCCCGGCAATCGCCGACTGGCAGGATGCGGCGATCGACAGTTGGCCGATTGCTGTGGCGATTGACGGCGTCGAAGTCGGCACCGGCGTCTCGGGCGATTTCCCGGATGGAACGCTGGGGTCGGTGCGCTTCCTGCTCGAATTGCTGGCGGCACGCGGTATCGCGGCGCCCGAAGGCATGTTGGTTTCCACTGGCGCGATTACGGGCGTCCACAACATTGTTGCCGGCCAAACTGCCAGCTTCGATTTCGGCGGTCGTGCGGCGCTGCGCTGCCAGATCATTCGAGCTGTCCCTGACATCGCTTGAGGCGAGCAGGACGATCCGGGGGGTAACGAACAGGTGAACGTCGCAGCAGAACCCGCGCCAGACATGGCCGTGCCGAAAGCCGGGCGCTATCGCTGGGTCATTGTCGCGCTGCTGTTTGCGGCGACCGCCATCAACTACATCGATCGCCAGATGATCGGCGTGTTGAAGCCGACGCTTGCTGCCGATCTGGATTGGTCGGAAACCGATTTCGCCAACGTCATCTTCTTTTTCCAGCTGGCCTACGCGATCGGCTACATCGGTTTTGGCCGGGTCGTCGATGTGATCGGTGAACGCCTTGGCTATGCCGTTGCCATCACACTCTGGACGCTCGCGCACATGGCGCATGGCGGCGTTTATACCGTTACCCAATTCGCGTTGGCGCGCTTTGGCCTCGGCATCGGCGAAGCCGGCAATTTCCCGGCTGGCATCAAGGCCGTCACCGAATGGTTCCCCGCCAAGGAACGCGCCACCGCCATTGGCATCTTCAACGCCGGCGCCAATGTCGGCGCCATCATCACACCACTGCTCGTTCCGGCGCTGACCATTGCCTATGGCTGGCGCTCGACCTTTGTCATCACCGGCGGTTTCAGCCTCGTCTGGCTGGTCGCCTGGCTCGCCATCTATCGCCGCCCGGCCGAAAAGTCGCAGGTCAGCGAAGCCGAACTCGCCTGGATCCGGCAGGACCCGGCCGATCCGATCGTGCCGGTGCCGTGGAAGCGGTTGCTGACGGTGCGCGAAACCTGGGCCTATGCGCTCGGCAAATTCTTCATCGATCCGATCTGGTGGTTCTTCCTGTTCTGGCTGCCGGGGTTCCTCGGCACCCGTTACAATCTCGATCTTCTCAGTTTCGGGCCGCCACTGGTGGTGATTTACCTGATGTCGGATGCCGGCAGCATCGTTGGCGGCTGGGCGTCATCGCGAATGATCAAGGCCGGTCGCTCGGTCAACTATGCCCGCAAGATGACGATGCTGCTTTGTGCCTTTGCCGTCACGCCGGTGATCTTCTCGCAATCGATCGATAGCCTGTGGACCAATGTGCTGATCATCGGCGTCGCCACCGCTGCGCATCAGGCTTTCTCGGCCA
>JAAFIT010000273.1 GCA_013298745.1 Sphingomonadales bacterium | reverse complement strand
GGCACCCCATCTCAAAGCAAGAACCGGACAGCCGCAACGGCTGCCGGGTCAGTGATCCGGTTAATCGGAACGCGCCTGCTAGACGGGCGTGTCGGCAGAGTCAAGCACCGAACGCCGATCATCGCACCGGGCGCGCCATCAGTCTGCGGCGATGATCGTTTCGATATCGGCCACGGCATGGCCAGTCAAATCCTTGGCGAGTTCCCCGACGAGAACGGCCGACAGCGCCTTGTGATAATGTTTGCGCAATTCGCCCAACGTTCGTGGTGCGGCAATGATGAGAAGGTGGGCGATCTCGCCGTCGAGAACGCGCTTGTTGAGAACGGCCACGATGCCGGCGGCGAAGCTGTCTTCGTCCTGCTGGCTGTCCGATGGGTTGGCGGCACTGCTGTGATGGCGGCCACCCGAGCCCATATTGTCGGTCGACACCGCTGCATTCGGTTCGGCGACAAGCTGCAGGGCATCACCTTCACCGACGTTGCGAAACAGATCGAGAATTTCGCCGTCGGCGATGGCGACGATTGTGCCCTTGGGAATTTGCATGCGGATGTCCTTGGCGTTGTTGCCTGCCATCAACGCACGCCACGGCAATTCGATGCCGGCGGCCCGACAATTCAATCGGCGCTGTAGGCGAGCCCGGCCGGCGTGATCCGCAGGCTCGGGCGGCGGGGATTGAGCGGCACGATCAATGGGCGCCCGGCCCCCGGCGTCGGCAGCCGCACATCCGCCGACAGTCCGATATCGAGGATGCCATCGGCCAATTGCCCGGCAAGGCTGTTGATCGGCAGCACATTCTCGATACGGCGCAGCTCGGCCACCTCGCAATCAAGACTGGCGCGGAGATTGTCGGGCGTCGTCAGCCGCAGCGTGAAGGGATAGCGCGTCCCCGTTGCGGTGCCGAGGTCAAAGGTCGCAACCCCGCGCTCGCGCACCGGCGGATCGGTGCGGCAGGCGGCAGTCTGATCGAGCCCGGCGCCGAACAGCCGCGCCTGGGCCCGGGCATTGGCGGTCAGATTGCCGGTGACGGTCAGCCGGTCGCGCGCCGTGGCGATGCGCGGATTGGCCAGCGTCAGATCGAGTCGCGTCGCCGATGCCGGCGCAAGTGTCGCGCTGAACGACCCGAGCAGCGGCCGCTGGCGCACGGCAACGGCGCCTTCCACCGCGGTTCCGGTCGCCGATGATCGCAGCCCATTGGGCGCTATCGCCGCCAGCCAGGTCGATAGCACGCGATTATCGAGATCGACATGAATGCGGCGGCTGGTGGCGAAGGGTCGCCCGGTCGCGGCGTTGAGCCGCGCGGTGGCGGCGGCGAGTTGCGCCTGTTGATCGGCCGCCGATTGCGCCGCGGCAGGCGACGCCGCCAGCAGCAACAGCCAAAGCCCCCGGCCGATCACCGCACATCCCCGAAGATATAGACGCCATTGCCGACGAAATAGGTGCGCGGGTTGACGATTCGCCCGGTCCAAGCCGTTGCCGGCACGGTGGCGTTGAAACGCAGATAGGATGGCGTCGGCGATTGCGGCGGCCGGCTGGTCTGCACGCGGCCGCTGGTGGTTCGCGTCGGCCCGCCGATGCTGACGCTCTCCTCCACCGGCAGGCGAATCATCGGCAGCCCGGCGGCAACATCGATGGCGCGGATTGTCAGCAGCCGCTCGACGAACGGCGCACGGCTGACATTGACCGATCGGAACCGCACCACCGGCGTCAACGACAGGACATTGATGCGATATTCATGCGTGCGACCGGTCGCAACCAGCACGGCGTTCATCGTCACATCGGCGCTGGTATTGCCGCGCTGCGCCTTGGCCGACAGCGCCACCGCCGGCAGCGCGCCCATCGTCGACAGCTCGACGCCGGTCAACCGCAGATCGATATCGGGATCATTGGGCAACACCACCCGATAGCCCTCGAGCGCGCGCAGGCTCTGGTTGATGAAGGCGTTGCTTAGGAAGAAGCGCACGTCGTAACGCCCCGGTCCGCCCGCTTCGAGCTGGCGGGCGACACGATCGGTTTCGGCGATCGCCTGTTGGTACAATTCGGCGCGATTGGCATTGATGCGCCGCTGGGCCGAAATGCAGCCCGGCAGCAAGAACACCAGCAATAAAGGCAGACACCAGCGACGCAGGGCAAGCATGGCCGCTGCGCGCTCGCGAATCAGCTGTCCAGCACCGCGTCGATGCTGGCCGCCACCGCGTCCATGTCCGCCATGCCATCGACGCGCGAGACAAGACCGCGCGCTTCATAATGCGGCAGGATCGGTGCCGTCTTAGCGCGATATTCGGCCATGCGGGTGCGCACGGTTTCGGCATTGTCGTCGGGACGACGCTTGAATTCGGTTGCGCCGCAGACATCACAAACGCCGGCCAGTTTGGGCTGCTTGTGGCGATCATGATAGCCTTCGCCGCACTTGCCGCAGGTGAAGCGGCCGGTGATGCGATCGACCAGCGCGTCTTCATCAACCTCGAGCTCGATGACGTGATCGAGGGCAAGGCCCTTTTCGGCCAGCATCGCATCGAGCGCCAGCGCCTGGACGTTGGTGCGCGGATAGCCATCGAGGATGAAGCCCTTGCGGGCGTCATCATGGTCGAGGCGTTCGCTCAGGATGCCGTTGACGATCTCGTCCGAAACGAGGCCGCCCGATTCCATCACCGATTTGGCCTGAAGGCCAACGGGTGTTTGCGCAGCGACGGCGGCCCGGAGCATGTCTCCGGTAGAAAGCTGGACAAGTCCTCGTTCTTTGACGAGGCGGCTTGCCTGGGTCCCCTTCCCCGCGCCGGGCGGACCCAGCAAGATCAAATTCAACGGCGCGCTCCCCCACGCAATTTCGATTTCTTGATAAGACCCTCATATTGATGCGCAAGCAAGTGGCTCTGGATCTGTGCGACGGTATCCATTGTCACATTTACCACAATCAACAGGGAGGTGCCGCCCAAAGCGAGGCCGGTCCCGAGCCGCGCCGACAGGAATTCTGGCAGCAGGCAGATGACGGTGAGATAGGCGGCACCGATGACGGTAATCCGCGTCAGCACGAAATCGAGATATTCGGAGGTGCGCACGCCGGGACGGATGCCGGGGATGAAGCCGCCATACTTCTTCAGATTCTCGGCGGTTTCTTCCGGGTTGAACACCACGGCGGTGTAGAAGAACGAGAAGAAGATGATACCGAGTGCATAGAGCGCCATATAGAGCGGCGCGCCATGCTGAAGCGCGGTGGTGATGGTCAACAGCCATTCCGGGCCCTTGCCGCCTTGCGCCGCGAACTGCGCGATGGTCAGCGGCATCAGCAGCAGCGATGAAGCGAAGATCGGCGGAATGACGCCCGAGGTGTTGAGCTTCAACGGCAGGTGCGAGGCATCGCCCTGGAACTGGCGGGTGCCGACCTGGCGCTTGGGATATTGGATCAGGATCCGCCGCTGGGCCCGCTCCATCAGGCAGATGAAGGCGATGGTGCCGAGCGCGATGATGCCAATGACGAGGATGAACGCCGGGTTGAGCGCACCGGTGCGGCCCTGTTCGAACAACTGACCGATGGCGTTGGGCAGGTTGGCGACAATGCCGGCCATGATGATCAGCGAAATACCATTGCCGATACCGCGGCTGGTGATCTGTTCGCCCAGCCACATCAGGAACATCGTGCCGCCGATCAACGTGATCACGGTGGTGATGCGGAAGAACCAGCCCGGATCGATGACGGCGGACACGCCCTGGCCGGCACCCCAGCCTTCGAGACCAACAGCGATGCCATAGCCCTGGATGGCGGTAAGGAACACCGTGCCATAGCGGGTGTACTGATTGAGCGTCTTGCGGCCGGCATCGCCTTCCTTCTTCAGCGCCATGAAGCTGGGGACGAGGCTGGTCATCAGCTGCACGATGATCGAGGCGGTAATATAGGGCGTCACGCCGAGCGCGATCAGGCTCATGCGCTCGAGCGCGCCGCCCGAGAACATGTTGAAGAAATCGAGGACGCCGCCCTGGGTTTGCTGGAACAACGAGTTGAGCGCCGTCGGATCGATCCCCGGCAGCGGCACGAACGAGACGAGGCGGAAGACGATCAAGGCACCGAGGGTGAACCACAGGCGCTTCTTGAGCTCGGTGGCCTTGGAGAAATTCGCGAAGCTGATGTTCGCGGCCATTTGTTCGGCGGCTGACGCCATATCCCTACCCGATCCTCAAAGCGGCGCTTGGCCGCAGCATCGAAACGGCAAAACGCCGCACAGGGTGCCGAGATAGGCGCTGTGCGGCGTTTTCACCATGGGGCAATCTGCCCGGGCGTGTTTTTTACTTGGCAGCCTTGGCAGCGCGCGCCGCAGCGCGG
>JAAFIT010000272.1 GCA_013298745.1 Sphingomonadales bacterium | reverse complement strand
CCGACATCAGCAACAGCCGCAGATCAGGACAGAGTGCCTCGCGCGCCTCCAGCGTCAGCGCCAGTGCCAGATCGCTTTCGAGGCTGCGTTCGTGGATCTCGTCGAACAGCACCGCGGCGATGCCGGGCAGTTCAGGCTCGGCGACCAGCATGCGCGTGAAGATGCCTTCGGTGACCACTTCGATGCGGGTGGCGGCGGACACCTTGCTGTCCATGCGGGTGCGATATCCGATCGTTCCCCCCACCGCCTCGCCGGCGTTTTCGGCCATGCGTTCGGCGGCGGCGCGCGCGGCGAGGCGGCGCGGCGACAGCAGCAGGATGCGGCGACCGGCGGTCCAGGCTTCGCCGAGCAACGCCGGCGCGACGGCCGTGGTCTTGCCGGCGCCCGGCGGCGCCACCAGCGCCACCGGGGCATTGGCCGCCAGCGCGTCGCGCAGCGCGGGCAGGATTTCGGTGACGGGAAGCGACATGGCCCGGTGCTAGCGTTGCCGCGGCGCGCGCGCCATCCCCGCTATCGTTCTGACAGCCGATTGGTCCAGGTCATGGCACGTCACCGGGGCGCCACGGGGGATCGCCGGCAAATCGGATCGGTGGCGCGACGTGATGGCGGCCATCGGCTTCGATCAACAGTCCGCGTTCGGCGATATGCGGCTGGTCAAGTGCTTCGCGAAAATCCAGCACTGGCGCGAATGCCACATCCTTGTCGGCCATCCAGGCGATCCATTCATCGCGGCTGCGCGTGGCAAACACGCCGCGCAAATAGGCGATGAGTTCGCCTTGTTCGCCGGCCGGGCGTTCGGCTTGGCCGATGAGGTCCGGCCGGTCCAGAGCCGTCAGCAGCGCCGTCGCGAACTTCATCTCGCGGCCACCGAGCGCGACGTGCCGGTCATCGCGGGTGCGATAGATCTGGTAAAAGGCCGCGCCGCCGAGCGAGCGTTGCTGTGAAGAGCGCGGCGCCGGACCGCCGGCAATCGCGCTGCCAGCGGTGTGCACGCCCCAGGGCAACAGGCTGTCGAACATCGCGATATCGAGATAATCGCCCTTGCCGGTGCGGGTCCGTGCCAACAGCGCCATCAGCACACCCGAGAGCGCGGTGAGGCCGGCAGCCATGTCGGACGCGGCGGTGCCGGGCACAACGGGGGTGCCGTCGGCGCTGTCATTGACCGACAGGAAGCCGGCGAGCGCCTGCACCGCCATGTCATGGGCCGGATGATCGGCGAGCGCGCCTGTCTGGCCAAAGGCCGAGATCGAGCAATAGACGATGCACGGGTTCATTGCGCTGACGGCGGCGTAGGAAAAACCCAACCGGTCGATGACGCCAGGGCGAAAGCCTTCGACAAAGACATCGGCAGTGGCAATCAGTGCAGACAATTCCGCCTTGCCGGCTGCCGATTTCAGATCGATGGTTCGGCTGGTTTTGCCGCGGTTTAGGTTGGCGAACCACACCGACTTGCCATTCTCGAATGGTGCCTGCGTGCGGGCCGGGTCGCCGCCGGGCGGTTCCACCTTGATCACCGTCGCGCCGTGATCGGCCATCATCACGCTCAGCATCGGCCCTGGCAGGAACTGCGTCAGGTCGACAACCGTGATGCCGTCGAGCTTGCCCATCCCGGTCAGATGGTACCGCCGGCGCGGAGCCGGGCGACATCGTCCGGACCAAAGCCGAGATCACCGAGGATCGCGTCGGTATCGGCGCCAAGCAGCGGCCCGGCGCGGTTCGGCAGCCGCTGGCCATCGAGCTTGATCGGGCTGGCGAGCACCTGCAACTCGGCACAATCGGGATGCGCCACCGTATCGCGCATGCCGGTGGTGCGCAGCCATGGGTTGTCGAGCGCCTGATCGAGCCGATAGACCGGCGCCACCGGCAGATGCCCTTCGAGCAGGGCCTGCCAATGTGCGACGGGGGCGGTCTGGAAGATCGCATCGAGCGTGGTGGTGAGCAGGTCGCGATTTGCGAGGCGCGCCGGGTTGGTAGCAAAGCGCGGGTCGCTCGCCAGCTCGGGGTGGCCGATGCGCTCGACCAAAATACTCCAGAATTTCGGCAACTGGCACATGATGAACATCCAGCCGTCGGCGGCGCGGAACATCTGGCTCGGCGTAGCGGTCGGATGGGCGGATCGCGCGATGCGATCGGTGACATCGCCCTGGTTCATGTACCAGAGCGCAGGATAGGTCGTCTGGTGGACCGCGGCCGACAGCAGATCGGTATCGACATCGCGGCCCTGGCCAGTGCGCCGGGCATCGAGCAACGCCGCCAGCAGCCCGACCGCCATCAGCGTGCCGGTCATGAAATCGACGATCGACAGCCCCATGCGTTGCGGATCGCCGCCAGGGTCCCCGGTCAGGGTGCAGAAACCCGCTTCGGCCTGCATCAGATAGTCATAGCCGGGCCAACTAGCGCGGGCGTTGTCGCGGCCATAGGCCGACACGTGCGCGCAGACGATCGCCGGATTATGGGCCGCCAGCGCCGGATAGGTCAGCCCCAGCTTCGCCGGCAGATCGCCGCGCAGATTGTTGACGACGGCATGGGCGCTGCCCACCAGCTTGTGTAGCACCGCCTGGCCGTCGTCGGTGGTCAGATCGAGCGTTAACGAGCGCTTGTTGAGGTTGAAGGCATGGAAATACACGCTTTCATCGTCGCGCAGATAATGCGGGCCGACGGCGCGGGCGGTATCGCCGCCGCTGACGCGCTTGCCGTTCGGGTCGCGCTTTTCGGGCGGCTCGATCTTGATGACTTCGGCGCCCAATTGCGCCAGGTGCATCGTGCCATAGGGCCCGGCGCCGTATTGTTCGGCGCTGATGATGCGATAGCCTGCGAGGGGTAGGTGAAGGCTGCTCACGCCGGGTTCCGTTTCACCCATTGCTTCGAAATGATCATGCGCTGCATCTCGTTGGTGCCCTCGCCGATGCACAGGAACATCGCGTCGCGGTAGAAGCGTTCGATGTCATACTCCTTCGAATAGCTGTAGCCGCCGTAAATGCGCATCGCGTCCTGGCTGTTGTCGACAGCAGCTTCGGAGGCGAAATACTTCGCCATACCGGCCTCCATGTCGCAGCGTTCGCCCCGGTCATAGGTAGTGGCAGCATCGAGCGTCAGCAGGCGGGCGGCGCGGGCGCGGGTGACCATGTCGCCGAGCTTCAACTGGATCGCCTGATGCTCGGCAATTGGTTTGCCCATGGTTTCGCGCTGCTGGGCATAGCCGGTCGCCAGCCGCAGCGCGCCTTCTGCCAACCCGACGCCGCGCGCCGCGACATTGATGCGGCCGAGTTCGAGGCCTCCTGTTGCCTGGAAAAAGCCCTGACCCTCGATGCTGCCGATCAACTGGTCGGCGGGCACGCGGAAATTGTCGAAAATCAGCTCGGCGCTGTCGATGGCATTATAGCCAAGCTTCTTGAACTTCTTGCCGGTGGTGAAGCCGTCACGCTTGTCGGCGATGAACAGGCTCATACCCTTGTAACGTGGGTTTGCCGTCGGGTCGGTCTTGACGAGCAGCGCGAAGACGTCAGCGTGCAGCGCGTTCGAAATCCAGGTCTTGGTGCCGTTGACGATGTAATCATCGCCGTCGCGCACCGCCGTCATGCGGATCGCCTGCAAATCGGTGCCGGCATTGGGCTCGGTCAGCGCAAGGCCGCCGCGGATTTCGCCGCTGGCGAGGCGCGGCAACCACTTGGCCTTTTGCGCCGGCGTGCCGAAGCGTTCGATCGCCACCGCCATGATCAGATGCGAATTGAAGATGCCGGTGATCGCCATCCAGTGCGCCGAAATCTTCATGACGATCTTGGCATAGGTCGTCGCCGGCAGCCCCAGCCCACCATATTCGCGGCCGATGGTGGCGCCGAACAGGCCCATTTCGGCCATTTCCGCCACCAGCTCGGCCGGCCACAAATCATTGTGATCATGGTGCATCACGACCGGAATCACCGATCGCTTCAGCCATTGATCGATGGCATCGAGGAAGGCCGCCTCGTCATCGGGGTCTATTGTCCGGCGGGCAACGGGCAGGGCGGCGGTGGCCATGGAGCGTGTCCTCAATCGTCGACGGGGCCGAAGCCGCGCTTCCAGATCAACATCGTGCGATTGAAGGTGCAGACGATGTCGCCATGCTGATTTTTGCCGATCGTCTTGATCGTCACGATCCCCTGTTCCGGGCGTGTGCTCGATTCGCGCTTCTCCAGCACTTCGCTCTCGGCATACAGCGTGTCCCCTGGAAACAGCGGGTGGGTGAGGCGGATGGCGTCCCAGCCCAGATTGGCGACAGCCTTCTGGCTGACATCGGACACGCTCATGCCGACCATCAGCGCAACAGTGAGCGGTG
>JAAFIT010000271.1 GCA_013298745.1 Sphingomonadales bacterium | reverse complement strand
TCGATCGTCAAGGCAGCGGCACGGTCGATCATGTCGCCACCACTGGCGCGCAATTGCACCCGGCCGCGGCCGAGCGCGCGGACCGTGATCGTGCGGCCGGGGCCGGCATCGGCGGCGCGGGGCAGCGTGACACTGATCGGATCGGCGCTTTCGGCGATAATGACATCGACAGCATCCGGCACGGTGGTGCTGGCGGTGATGCGCTGTACCGCGAGGCGCTGCGGTGCAGCGTTGGTTGGCCCAACGGGACCGGCCGGGCCGGTGGCGCCAGGCGGTCCGGGCGGACCAGCAGGGCCGGAATCGCCGATGGAGGCGACACAACCCGAAAGCAGCAAGGCTGCAGCGACGGACGACAAGGCCAGCTTCATGGGTGCAGTTTGGCGCTGCGCCGGCGCCCGCGCAAGCTGTCCAATGCAAGCGGGATGACGCTCGCGTTGGCGCGGTCTATGAACGGGCATCTGCCAATGCATCCAAGGATCGCACCATGTCCCAATCCCGTGAAATTCGCCTCGTTTCGCGCCCGGCCGGAACGCCGACGGCCGCCAATTTCGAAACCGCGACCGTCGAGGTAAAGGCCCCCGGCGCCGGCGAAGTGCTCGTGCGCAACACCTTCATGTCGGTCGATCCCTATATGCGGGGCCGCATGACCGATCGTGCCAGCTATGTGCCGCCGTTCCAGATCGGCGAAGTGTTGCAGGGTGGTGCTATTGGCGAAGTCGTCGAATCGCACGCCGAAGGCTTTGCCAAGGGCGATCTGGTCTCGTCGTTCTTCGGCTGGCGCGAATCGTTCGTGGCTCCTGCCGCCGCGCTCGAAAAGCTGCCGCGCCAGGCCAATGTGCCCGATCAGGCGTTTCTCGGCGTGCTCGGCATGCCGGGGCTGACCGGTTATGCCGGGTTGCTCGAAATCGGCCAGCCGAAAGAGGGCGAGACCGTGTTCGTGTCGGGCGGCGCCGGCGCGGTTGGTTCGGTCGTGGCGCAGATCGCCAAGATCAAGGGTTGCACCGTTGTCGCCACTGCCGGGTCGGATGCCAAGTGCGACTGGCTGCGCGCCCGCGGCGTCGATCATGCCATCAACTATCGCACCTGCGGCAATCTGCTCGATGCGGTGCGCACCGCCGTGCCCAAGGGTATCGACGTCTATTTCGACAATGTCGGCGGCGAGCATCTCGAAGTCGCCATCGAAATGGCACGGCCGTTCGCACGCTTTGCCGAATGCGGAATGATTTCCAACTACAATGACGTCGAAGCGGCACCCGGCCCGCGCAATGTCATCCAGATCGTCGGCAAAAGCTTGCGCATCCGCGGCTTCATCGTCAGCGAGTTCGCGGCGATGCGTCCGCAGTTCCTGAAGGACATGATGGGCTGGATCGCCGACGGCAAGCTGGCCTGGGAAGAAACCATCTTCGACGGTGTCGACAAGGCGCCGGATGCGTTCATCGGTCTGTTCTCGGGCGGCAACACCGGCAAGATGCTGGTGCGGCTGTAGAATCTATTTCAGCTTCGCTGAAACGGTGCCGGCCCGCGCCCCCGCCCGGCCACCCAGTTCAGCATACTGTCGTTGGGTGGCCGGGCGGAGGCGCGGGCCGGCACCGCTCTGTTTCAGTTCCACTGAAACAGACTCTAGACGCCTCAGGCCGGGTGCTTCGGCACCCGGTCGGTCGCCCAGGGGGCGTCGAGGTCTTCGAGGACGACCTCGATGACTTCGGTTTTGACGCGCAGCGCGGTGCCGGCGGCAAAGGTCAGCACCAGCGCATCGCCATCGAGCGCGAGGGTGAGCAGGTTGAGCACGGCATCGGGCTCGGCCGGCCACTTCTGGCGCTGGACCGCCGCCACGGTTTCGATGCGCAGCGCGCAGCGTACCCGGCTCGATGTGGCGGATTCCCAGCGATAGCGGTTAACGAGCAGCACGAAGCGCCGGCCGCGCCGATCCCAGGCTGCATCGGCGACGCGCAGTATGGCGTCCTGCAGCAGTGCCGAGATCGCCGGCAGATCGTCGGCGGTCTGGCCGATCAGGGTCAGGCGTTCATCGCGCATGACGGCGCTCAACCGTCCGACACCCGTTCGATATCGGCACCCACCGCCGACAGTTTCTCTTCCAATCGTTCATAGCCGCGATCGAGGTGATAGACGCGGCTGACAACGGTTTCGCCTTCAGCCGCCAGCCCGGCCAGCACCAGGCTCATCGACGCGCGCAGATCGGTCGCCATCACTTGCGCGCCGTGCAGCCCGCCGACGCCGCGCACCACGGCGGAGCGGCCGCGCACCGTCACATCGGCGCCCATGCGCGCCAATTCCGGCACGTGCATGAAGCGGTTTTCAAAGATGGTTTCCGTAAGCAGCGACGCGCCATCGGCCACCGTCAGCATCGCCATGAACTGCGCCTGCATATCGGTGGGGAAGCCCGGATAGGGCGCCGTCGAGAGGTTGATACCGTGAAGGCCATTGAGCCGCCTGACGCTGAGGCCGTCCTTGGTCGGCGTCACCTCGACGCCAGCCTCGCGGAGCGCCACCAGTGTTGAACCGAGGTCAGCCTCGGATGCGCCGACCAGTTCGACTTCGCCGCCGGTAATCGCTGCGGCGCAGGCATAGCTGCCCGCCTCGATCCGGTCGGGCATCACCGCATAGGTGGCGCCGTGCAGATCGCGGACGCCATCGATGTGGAGCGTTTCAGTGCCGATGCCCGAAATCCTGGCGCCCATGGCGACAAGGCAGTTGCACAGATCGACGATTTCCGGTTCGCGCGCGACATTTTCGAGGAGCGACGGCCCGCGCGCCAGCACCGCCGCCATCACGGCGTTCTCGGTGGCACCGACACTGACGATCGGGAAGGTGTAGCGGCCACCTGGCAGCCCGCCCTTCGCGGTCGCCTTTACATAGCCGGCGGCGAGCTCGATCTCGGCACCGAGATGCTCGAGCGCCTTCAGATGCAGATCGATCGGCCGGTTGCCGATGGCACACCCGCCGGGCAGCGAGACGGTCGCTTCGCCGGCGCGGGCGAGCAAAGGCCCTAGCACAAGGATCGAGGCGCGCATCTTGCGGACAATGTCATAGGGCGCGACCGTCGAGGTGATGCGGTTGGCGCGCACCGTCATGACGCGGCCGAAATCTTCGGGGGACGTGCCCTCGATCGTCGTCGAAAGGCCATGGTTGTTGAGCAGATGCCCGAAGGTATCGATATCGGCGAGGCGCGGCAGGTTGCGCAGCGTCAACGGCTCGTCGGTGAGCAATGCGCACGGCATCAGCGTCAATGCAGCGTTCTTGGCGCCGGAGATGGGAATGCGGCCTTTGAGCGGGCGGCCACCGCGGATGACGATCTGGTCCATAGGTCGGTGTTAGACCGAAGGTGTCGCAGGGGGAAGAGGCGTCGCCCCCTCTCCCGCTTGCGGGAGAGGCGACTTGCGCGCCAGCGCGGCGGGTGAGGGTGTGTTCAATCTGAGAGCTTCGAACACCCTCACCCGGGCCGGCTGCGCCGTCTCTCGCCTCTCCCGCAAGCGGGAGAGGGATAGAGCCTAGCGCCCCGTAAAGGCCGCCGCGCGCTTCTCCAGATAGTGGGCGACGCCTTCCTTGAAGTCTTCACTGGCAAAGCTGCCGGCCATGTCGGCATTGGCGGCTTCGATCGCCTCGCCGAGGCCCTGGAACTGGGCATTCCAGATTTCGCGCTTCATTTCGCGCAACGATCGCGGCGAGACTTCGGTGGCGAGCATCCGGGCATAGGCGGTGACTTCGGCGCTGAAGTCGGCGTGGGGGATGACACGGCTGACCAGACCCAATTCCTTGGCTTCGGCGGCCTCGACACGGCGGGCGGAAAACAGCAGGTCGGCGGCGTTGGCCATGCCGATCAACCGCGGCAGCAGCCAGGAAATGCCGTGTTCAGCGATGAGGCCACGGCGCGAAAAGGCGGTGGAAAACACCGCGGCGTCCGAAGCAAAACGAATGTCGGTATAAAGCGCGATGACCATGCCAAGCCCGGCGCACGGGCCGTTGATGGCGCCGATGATCGGCTTGGGAACCGCGGGAAACCAGCTGTATTGCTTGCGGAAATCCTCGCGCGCCGCCGCATCCCAGGCCTCGGGCGGGCCGGGGCGGGCGGTGGCGCCGCCATCCTGAATGCCCTGCAGCACATTCATGTCCGCACCCGCGCAAAAGCCGCGGCCGGCGCCGGTGAGGACGATCACCCGGACTGAGTCATCATCGCTCGCCGCCCGCATTGCGTCGCGGACTCCGGTGTCGAGCGAGGCGCACCAGGCGTTCAGCCGATCGGGCCGGTTGAGCGTGACCGTGGCAACGCCCGATTCGACGCTGTAAAGCACATCGGAGTATTCC
>JAAFIT010000270.1:3674-4330 GCA_013298745.1 Sphingomonadales bacterium | reverse complement strand
GCGCGGGCGGCGGCGCTTGTCGCAGGCGAGGGCGGTTTGAAGGCTCTGGCGGCGGCAACACGGGCAGCGGCTGCCGACTATGCCGAAGCCGCCAAGGACCTTGGGGCCGCGCGTATGACAGCGGCGCACCGCCTCGACGCGGCGGTGGCGTCCGAGCTTGCCCCGCTCAAGCTCGATGCCGCGCGCTTCCGCACCGTCGTGGCGGCCGCCGAGCCGGGGCCGGATGGCACCGAACATGTAGAGTTCGAAATCGCCACCAACCCCGGCGCGCCGTTTGCGCCGCTGATCAAGATCGCCTCGGGCGGGGAATTGTCGCGCTTCGTGCTGGCCTTGAAGGTGGCGCTGGCGGCGACCGGCAGCGCCGGCACGATCATCTTTGACGAGATCGACCGCGGCGTCGGCGGTGCTGTTGCGTCGGCGATTGGCGAACGCCTGGCACGGTTGGCGGTCGCGACTCAGGTGCTGGTCGTGACCCACAGCCCGCAAGTGGCGGCGCGCGGCGCCCACCAGTGGCGGATCGCCAAGGCGGTGGCCGATGGCGTTACCCGCACCGCGGTCGTGCCGCTCGATGCCGACGAACGCCGCGAGGAAATCGCCCGCATGTTGTCGGGCACCGATGTGACCGATGAAGCGCGGGCGCAGGCGGCAAGGCTGCT
>JAAFIT010000270.1:0-3664 GCA_013298745.1 Sphingomonadales bacterium | reverse complement strand
TCTTGATCGCCGGCAAATGCTCGGCGCGATTGCGGCGACGGCCTGTTCGGCGGCAGCCGCTGGCGCGCGCGAACCGGCAGCGAAATTTGCAGCGGTGCAGGCGTTGATCGATCGCTATGTCGCCGAAGGCAAGGTGCCGGGGGCCGTGGTGGCCGTGGTTCGGCCAGGGCCGCACAGCCCCTTGTTTCTCAAGACCGGCAAGACAGCGTTCGAGGGTGGGGTGCCCGTCGATGAGGATACGCTGTGGCGCGTATACTCGATGACCAAGCCGATAACGGGCATGGCCGTGATGCAGCAGGTAGCGCTCGGCAAATTGCGCCTCGATCAGCCGATTGCTGATATTCTGCCGGAGTATCGCGCGATGCAGGTGCTGATCGATCCGGCCAAGGGACTCGACGCCCGGCCTGCCAAGACGGCGATGACCGTTCGTCATCTGCTCACACACACCGCCGGGTTGAGCTACACGATCTCGGGCAACGGGCCGCTGGAAAAGGCCTATCGCCAGTTGGGGTTGATGCCCGGCATCGGCTCGCTGGGGCGACAGCCGGGCGACGGCGAGATTCCTGACCTTCAAGGTTTTGCCAAGGTGCTCGCCGGGCTGCCGCTTCATGCCGAGCCCGGTACCATGTGGCACTATTCGGTGGCACTCGATCTTGCCGGCGCCATGCTCGAACGGCTGACCGGGGCGCGCTTCGACGATGTTCTTGCCCGGCAATTGTTTGCCCCGCTTGGCATGGCCAGCACTGGGTTCTCTGTGGCGCCCAAAGACCTGTCGCGGCTGTCCTCGAACTATGCTTGGATCAAGCCTGACCAGACCCCGCTCACCACACCAGTGGTCGTCGATGGGCCGGTACGGACAGACTGGCTTGGGCCACAACGCCTGCTCGCCGGCGGCGCCGGGCTCTTGTCGTCGGCGCGCGATTATGCGCGTTTCGGCCAGATGCTGCTCGACGAGGGCCAATTCGGCGGTCGCGCCGTGATGCCGCGTGATACGGCGCGGCTGGCGATGTCGAATTTGATGCCCGAGGGCGTGTTCTTCAACAAGACCGAGGGCAATGGCGCTGGCGGGCGGTCGACGCTGTTCGACACGCGGGCGCGACCCGATGGCACGCCGGCGGGCAGCTATGGCTGGGGTGGTGCGGCCGGCACGCTGTTCCAGGTCGATCGCACGCGCGGACTCGCGGTGGTGGTGATGGTGCAATTCATGCCCTCGCAGCGCTGGCCGCTGAGCAAGGACGTCCAGACGGCGATCAACACCGACATCATGTCATGATTGCCACAGCGACACCGCCGAGCCGCACGCGCACCGGCCTGCGCTGGCTGCTGGCGCTGGTCTATTTTGTCGTCGGCATCGTCCATCTGCGCACGCCCGAGGCCTTCCTGCCGATCATGCCGGACTGGGTGCCGTTTCCGCAGGCAGTCGTGCTGCTGACCGGCGGCTGGGAGCTTGTCGGCGCGGCGTTGCTGGCCTGGCCGAATCCGCGCGCCAATCGCTGGGGCGGCATCGCCATGGCGGTCTATGCCGTCGCGGTCTTTCCGGCCAATATCAAGCACGCCATCGACGGTGTCATTATCGGCGGACAGGTGCTCGGTTGGGGTTATCATGCGCCGCGGCTGGCGTTTCAGCCGGTGTTTGTCTGGTGGGCGCTCTGGGCCGGGCGGGTGATCGACTGGCCCTTCCACCGGCCGTAACGACGCTTGCATTGATGGCGAATTCTGTCACACTTCCGCCGCGCTGACGGGGAGGGCCTTTGGCGCAGCGGGGAGGTTGGCCGCGGCATGTTCACCGGACATTTCGCTGCTGCCATTGCTGCCAAGTCGGTGGCGCCCCGCGCACCCCTCTGGGTCTATGTCGGCGCCAGCCAGTTCGTCGATATCGTCTGGTCCGGCTTCATCATGGCCGGCATCGAAAAGGTGGAGTTTGACGAGACGCTCAAGGGCAGTCCGCTCGATCTGTATTTCATGCCCTATACCCACAGCCTGCCAGCGGCACTGGCCTGGTCGTTGCTCGCCACCTTGCTGGCCAGGCGCTGGTGGCCAAGCGGCACGGCGGCGATGGTCGGGCTGGTGACCTTTTCGCATTGGCTGACCGATCTGCTTGTCCACCGTCCCGATCTGCCATTAGGCTTTACCGGCCCGAAATTGGGGCTGGGGCTGTGGAACTATCCGCAAGCCGAAATGGCGCTCGAAATCGGCTTGCTTGGCATCGCCACCGGCATGTGGGTGGCGCAGCGGGTGCGGAGCCGCCAGACGGCCTGGCCGGCGCTGCTGTTTCTGGCGTTTCTGGTGATGCTGCAGATGTTCGCATCAACGGGCGCCGGCGCCACCACGGCTGCGGCGCTCGGACAATCGGCGCTGCTGGCCTTCGGGTTGGTCATGCTGGTTGCGGCACTGGTCGATCGGCGGCAACCCAAGCGGATGGGATCGCTATAGCCGCGCTCGCAAGCCGTCACCAATCAACGCTGCGGCGGCATCGGCCACGGCTTCGGGGGACTGACTCTGGTCCCAGACGCCAAAACGGAGCCCCAGAAACACGTTCATCCCCATGATCGCCCAGGCGCGCACGGTCATGTCGCCCTCCGAAAGCTCGCCACGGCCAAAGGCGGCGGTCAGCGATGCGGCATAGCCTTCGGCGATATCGGTATAATGTTTGCGATAGGCGTCTTCGGCGACAAAGGCGCTTTCATCGATGATGCGATACAGCGCCTGGTGCTGGCGGACAAAGGCGATGAAGGCGGCGATGCCGGCGCGTTCCCCGGCCAGCCGATCAGGCGCAGCAAGAATGACTGGTGCCACTGTTTCGCGGACCTGCATCGACATATCGGCAACCAGCGCGCGGAAAACCGCCTCCTTGCTGTCGAAATAGGTGTAGAAGCTGCCGATCGCGACATCGGCGCGCTGGGCGATGCGGGCGATGGCCGCTTCATGAAAACCGCGCGCGCCGAATTCCTCGGCGGCGGCATCGAGGATGGCGCGCAGTGTCCGCCGCCCGCGCGCTGTGCGCGGTACCTTGTGACCGGCCTGCTGGTCGTTCACCTTGGCCGGTTGTGGCGGCAGAAGCACATCCATTCAGATTTTTGCCCGCATAGTTGAATCTTGGTTCAGGTTTCAGTATTGCAGCCCTTAACGACGCGCAACCCCGTGCGCGCAGTCTTTGGGAGTGAGCAACATGGCCGCATCATCACGTCTTCGCAATTTTCTCGCCGCCGGTGTCGCGCTCGGCACGCTGGTGACCGGGTTCACGCCGCTGGCGGCCCAGACGACATCTTCTGCCGCTGCCAATGAAGACGAAGTCATCATCGTCTCGGCACGCCGCCGCGATGAACGCCTGATCGATGTGCCGGTCGCCGTCACCGCCTTTTCACGCGCCGATCTCGCCAAGGCGCAAGCGATCGATCTGTCGGGCCTGCAGGGCGCCGCGCCGAACCTCAACATCGTCCAGGGCCGCGGCTCGGCGGCGAGCGCCAATATCTTCATTCGCGGCATCGGCCAGCCCGATGCGCTGCAGACCTTCGATCCGGCCGTCGGCGTCTATGTCGATGGCGTCTATCTCAGCCGCATCCAGGGCGCGCTGCTCAGCCTCGGCGATGTCGAGCGTATCGAAGTGCTGCGCGGCCCTCAGGGCACCCTGTATGGCAAGAACACCACTGGCGGCGCGATCAGC
>JAAFIT010000027.1 GCA_013298745.1 Sphingomonadales bacterium | reverse complement strand
ACCCCGACATCGACGGCGGCGCGTGCCATCTTTCTCGATCGCACCGATCAGGCGGCCAGTGCCTTTCGCAGCCTTGGGTCAGGGCTGGCGGGCCTTGCCAGCGATATCGCCGACGCGACCACCGCCGCCACCGCCCGCATCAACGCCATCACCAGTGCGCTCGGCCAGATCAACACCGAATTGCGCCGCACGGCGGAAGGCGGCGCGGCAGCCAATGGCCTGCTCGATAGCCGCGACACGCTGCTCGCCGAACTGGCCACCAACGTCCGCATCAGCGTCAGCACCGGCCCGCGCGGCGCCGCCATCGTGCGGATCGGCAGCGGCGGCGCCGCGGCCCTGCTGGTCTCGGTCGAAGGCAATGCCACCCGCATCGGGGTTCGCGACCTCGGCAGCGGCCCCGAATTGCTGCTCGATCCAACCCATGCCGCCATCGCCGTGCAATTGCCCGCCAGCGGCAGCCTCGCCGGGCTGATGGAGGCCGCGCGGCAGATCGCTGCGACAAGGACTGCGATCGATGATCTCGCTGGCCGTTTCGGAATGGAGATCAACGCCTGGCATGCCACCGGCACCGATGCGCTGGGCGATCCCGGCGGCACATTGCTCGCCACACGCAGTCTGACCGTGAGCCCTGGACGTGCCAATGCCGGCAGCGCGGGAATCGATGTCCGCATTGGCGACGACCAGTTGCTCAGCCCCGGTGGCTATCGGCTGTTGCACGATGCCGGCGGCTGGACCCTGTCGCGCGCCGATGGCACCGCATCGGTGACGGGACCCGGCGATCTGCTGCTCGACGGCGTGACAGTGCGACCGGGCAACGGCGCCCGCGACGGCGACGCCTGGTCGCTCGACATCGCCAGCGGTGCCGCGGGGTTGGGCCTGCGCCCGATCGGCCCGGCACGTCTCGCGGTTGCCGATCGCTTCATCAGCGACGCCGCCACCAGCAATGGCAGCGATGCCAGCCTTGTGCTCACCCCGGATGCCGGCGCAGCGGCCTTTGCCGTACCGCCGCCGTGGCGGGTCAGCATCAATGCCGGCGGCATGGTCGAGCTGTTCGACATCGCCACCAATGGCCTGCTGCTGACGGCACCGCTCGATGGCAACGCGATCCTGGCCAATGGCGTGCGGATTACGATCACCGGCACGCCAACGATCGGCGATAGCTTCCGCATCATCGCCACGGGGCCGGCAAGCAATGACAACGGCAATGCCCGCGCGCTGGCAGAGGTGCGCGTCGCCATCGGTGCCGGCGGCACGCTGGAAACCAGCCTTGATGCCAGCACCGCAACCATCGGCTCCGCCCTGTCCGAAAGCCGGCGGCTCGAGACGATTGCGCAGGCGGTGATGGACGATACCGCGCGCGCCGCCGATGCCATTTCGGGGGTCGATCTGGATCGCGAGGCGGCCGAGATGACGCGGCTGCAAGTCGCCTATCGCGCTAACGCACAGTTGCTGGCGGCGGCACGTGACATGTTCGATGCCATGCTGGCGGTACTGCAATGACCAGCATCACCACCCGCGCCGGCCATCGCGCGGCGGTGGCGCAGCTTGGCGATCTTGCCCGCCAGCGTGACGCGGTGCAGGGACAAATCGCCCGCGCCCGGCGTATCGATGGCCCGGCCGATGATCCGGTGGGCTTTGCCCGCGCCGCCGTGCTGCGCCGTGAACAGGCGGCTGCGCTGGTGACTCAGCGCAGCATCGATGCAGGCAATCGTCGGCTGAGCGCGACCGATTCCACTCTCGAAGGGCTGGGCAATCTGGTGCAGCGCGCCCGTGAACTGGCGCTGCAGGGCGCCAACGGCACGCAATCCGCCGCGGATCGCGCCACCATCGCCATCGAATTGCAGGAACTCGAAGCCCAGGCCCGTACCCTCGCCGAAGCCAGCGACAGCGATGGCCAGCGCTTGTTCGGCGGCGCCATCGCTGCGGGGCCGAGCTATGCCGCGGCCGCCGATGGCAGCCGGGTCTGGCAGGGCGGCGGCACAGCACCGGCCGTCGCCATCGGCACCGACAGCGTCGCCAGCGGCATCGAGGCGCCCGGCGTGTTCGGCGTCACCAATCCCGCCGCCGGAACGCGCAATCTGTTCGCGTCGCTGGTGGCGCTTCGCGCGGCACTTGCCGATCCGGACGGCCCGCGGCGCCAGGCCGGCATCGACACGGCGATCGGCGACATGGATGCGCACATCAGCCGCATCGCCAACGCCCGCGGCATCGTCGGCGCGCGGCTCGGCCGGCTGGAAGCCGAGGGCGAACGGCTGGAAAAGGCAAAACTTTCAACCGAAACCGACCTATCAAAGCTCGAAAGTCTCGACATGCCCGAAGCCATCGCCCGGTTGCAGCGGCTGTTGACCGTGATCGAAGCCGCCCAGGCGAGCTTCGTGAAGGTCAGCAGTTTGAGCCTGTGGGACCAGTTGCGCTGATCATGGCGCAGAATAACCCGTTCGCACCCTAAGCACGCCTGCCCCACCGCCGTAATTGACCTTGTGAGCCGGCGAGTTCCCGCACCGGCCGCAAGGGAGCAACCTGGCGTTTCATGATCTCGGTGCTTGGCCTTGTCGTGCTGATCGTCATGGTCTTTGGCGGCTTTGCGCTGACGGGCGGCAATCTTGGCGTCGTGCTCGAAGCGGTGCCGCATGAAATGCTGATCATCGGCGGTGCCGCCGCCGGGGCGACGCTGGTCGCGACCGATCTGAAGGGCATCAAGGCGATGGGCGCCGGCTTTGCCGCGATCATCAAGGGCCCGAAGTACAAAAAGGCCGATTACAGCGCAGCGATCTTCCTCACCGCGCGGCTGATGAAGATGTTCCGCAACGATGGTGCCGTGGCGGTGGAGCCGCATATCGAGGACCCCAAATCATCGAGCCTGTTTGCCGAATATCCGCAATTCCTGAAGGACGAGGTGTTCCTGCATCTGCTCACCGATTCGATGCGCTTGCTCGTCGTCTCCACCGGCACGCTCAGCCCCTATGCCGTCGAGGAGGTGATCGACACCGCCATCGAAACCCACCACACCGCCGCGATGCTCCCGGTCGAACGGCTGCAGACCATGTCCGATGCGCTGCCGGCGCTCGGCATCGTCGCCGCCGTGCTCGGGGTCATCAAGACGATGGCCTCGATCGACAAGCCGCCGGCGGTGCTCGGCGGCATGATCGGCTCGGCGCTGGTCGGCACCTTCATGGGGGTGCTGCTCAGCTATGGCATCGTCGGGCCGTGCGCGGCGCGGCTGAAATCGGTCATCGAGGCCGATGGCGAAATCTATCTCGTCGTCCGCCGCGTCATCGTCGCCAGCCTGAAGGGCCAGCCGCAGCCATTGGTGATCGAGGCGGCGCGCACCGCCATCGGCCCCCACAACCAGCCGAGCTTCTCCGAAGTCTTTGACGGGCTCAGGGCGGCGCGATGACGCGTGTTCTGCTGTGAAGCCCGAGGGGCAGATCGAGCCCGAGATCATCATCAAGCGGGTCAAGGACAAGCACGGCGGCGGCCATCACGGCGGCGCCTGGAAGATCGCCTATGCCGATTTCGTCACCGCGATGATGGCGTTCTTCATGCTGTTGTGGATCATCGGCGCCACCAATGATGATCAACGCAAGGGCATCGCCGACTATTTCACCCCGACCGTCATCCAGATGAAGAACAGCGGCGGATCGAACGGCGTTATGGGCGGCCGTTCGATGCAGGCCGAGACCGGTGCTGCACCGCGTGCCGGGGCAGTGGGGGCACGACCGGTGGCATCAACGGGCGGCAGCACCGGCAGCGACGCGGCGGTCTCCAACGCCAAGGCGCGTGACAACGGCAAGCGCCGCGCCGCCGACGAGACCCGGTTTCGCATGGTCGAAAAGATCATCACGGCGCGCCTTGCGGGCGACCCGACGCTGAAGGGTCTCAAGGGTCAGATCAGGCTGGTCCGCACCGATGACGGCCTGCGCATCGAACTCGTCGAGCGCGCCGATTTCGCGATGTTCGGTTCGGGCACCAGCATCCTCGGCCTCGAAGCGCAACGGCTGGTGCAAGCCGTGGCCGAAGCCATTGCCACGACGCCCAACCATTTGACCGTGCGCGGCCATACCGATTCCCTTGGCTTCGCGCGTGGCGGCGGCAGCAACTGGAGCCTGTCGGCCGCCCGGGCTGAATCGACACGGCGCGCCCTGATCGATTCCGGCGTCGCCGAAAGCCGCTTCCGCCGCATCGAGGGCGTGGCCGACACCGACCCCTATAATCCCGACGATCGCACCGACCCGCGCAACCGGCGGATCAGCATCACCGTGCTCAATGCGACCGTCGGTTAGCTATACCCCAGTTGCCGCCCCGCCAGATCGAGCATGATCTCCTCGCTGCCGCCGCCGATGGCGTTGACGCGGACCTCGCGATAGATGCGCTCCACCTTCGATCCGGTGATGTAGCTGGCGCCGCCAAGCACCTGCGCCGCCTCGCGCGCAACATGTTCGAGCATCCGCGTCGCCTGCACCTTCAACATGGCATAATCGGCCGGCTGTCCGCTGCCCTGCTTGGCCTGCCAGGCGCAAAGATCGACCCACGCCTGCGTCGTGTTGATCTGGCGCTGGCAATCGGCGAGCTTGATGCGGATCGACTGGTGCTGCGCCAGCCGTTTGCCGAAGGTTTCGCGATTGGTCGCCCATTCGACCGCTTCGGCAAGCGCCACCCGCGCCATCGCGCAGCAGCCATGCGCCATGCCGAGGCGTTCGGAATTGAAGTTGCGCATGATGCCGGCAAAGCCGCCATTTTCGGGGCCAATGAGATTTTCCGGCGGCACCTCGACATTGTCGAAATGCACGGCGGCCGTATCGGAACAGCGCCAGCCCATCTTGTCGAGCCGGGTGCGCGAGACGCCGGGCCGGTCGGTTTCGATCAGCATCAGCGAAATCCCGCCCATGCCGGCGCCGCCGGTGCGCACCGCGACGGTCATGTAATCGGCGCGCATCCCCGATGTGATGAACATCTTGGAGCCGTTGACGATGTATTTGTTGCCGGTGAGCACCGCCTTGGTTTTCAGCTGCGCCACATCGGAGCCTCCCGATGGCTCGGTGATGGCGAGGCTGATGATCTTGTCGCCGGCCAGCACTTCGGGGGCGATCCGCCGCTTCATCTCCTCGCTGCCCATGGCAAGGATCGGCGGCAGCCCGATGCCATGCGTCATCAGCGACGCCCCAAGCCCGCCGGCACCCGCGGCGGCCATTTCCTCGGTCTGGGTCAGCGAATGGAAAATATCGAAGCCTTCGCTGTGGCCGCCATATTCGTCCGGATAGTTGAGTCCCAGAATCCCGGCTTCGGCCGCCTTCTTGTGCAAGCTGCGCGGCAGTTCACCATCGGCCTCCCACTGGAATTGGGTGGACATCAATCGCGTTCCTGCTGTCGGGTCTGGTCTTTGCTACCATGGCTTGCCAGACTGGCGCGCAACACCCTTTCAATAATCAGGACCACGCCTTGAAACCGCTCATTCTTGCCGTGCTGCTCGCCAGCGCCGCCCCCGCCTTGGCCGCAACCCCGTTCGAACCCGCCGATCTCTACAAGCTCGCCATGGTCACCGATCCCAAGGTGTCGCCGGATGGTCAGCGCATCGTCTTCACCAAAGCGGCGTTCGATATCGCCACGGATAGCCGTACCGGCGAATTGTGGCTGGCGACGGTCAACGGCAATTCGATCGATCAGCGCATCCTTGTCCCCGCTGCCAGCAAGGCCGGCGGCGCCGAATGGTCGCCCGATGGCAAGCAGCTCGCCTATGTCGCGCCGTTCCTCGGCAAGCCGCAACTCTGGGTGATGGACGTGGCGACCGGCACCAGCCGCATGCTGACCAGCGGCACGATCGGCCCGCGCGGGCTCGCCTGGTCCCCCGATGGCACGCGCGTCGCCTTTGTCGCCCGCATTGAAACGCCCGAGGTGACCATTCCCGGCATGCCGACCAAGCCCGATGGTGCGACCTGGGCGACGGCCCCCAAGGTCATCGACAGTTTCCAGTACCGCAATGATGGCACCGGTTATGTGAAGCCGGGCGCCGATCATGTGTTTGTCACCACGCTCGATGGTGCCGCACCGGTGCAATTGACGAAGGGCGACAGTGATCAGGTCTCGGACGATGCCATCGACTGGACCCCCGATGGCAAGACGATCGTCTATACGACCCGCCTGCGGCCCGGTGCCGATATGCTGCCGATCGAATCCGATCTGTGGCGTGTACCGGCGGCAGGCGGCCCCCCGGCGCGCGTCACCGACATCGAAGGCATCGAAAAGAGCCCGAAAGTTTCCCCCGATGGCAAGCTGCTCGCCTATATCGGCGCGCTGGCGACACCCAAATTCTATGCCCAGCCAGGTCTTTGGGTAAAGCCGCTCAACGGCGGCGCGGCGCGGCAACTCGCGGTCACGCTCGATCGCCCGATCATCGATGCCAAATGGACCCGCGACGGCAAGGGGCTCTACGCCTTTTACAACGATGCCGGCTTCACCCGCGTCGCCTTTGTGCCGGTCAGCGAGGCCAAGGCCAATATGGCGCCGATGGTGGTGGTCGAAAAAATCGGCGGTACCCGGCTGTATTTGCCATCATCGGGCGGCAATTGGTCCGAAGGCAATGGCACCTTTGCCTATACGACCGTTGAGGCCGACCGGCCGGCGGCGCTGGGCATTGCGCGGCAGGGCAAGCAGATCGGCAAGATCGATTTCAACGCCAACTGGCGCGCCGGCAAGAGCATCGGCAAGCTCGAGCGCGTCACCTGGACGTCAAGCGTCGGCGGCTTGCCCATCGAAGGCTGGGCGCAATATCCGCCAGACTTCGATCCGGCAAAGAAAACCCCGCTGGCGCTCGAAATCCATGGCGGGCCGAACACCGATTACGGCCCCTATTTCTCGATCACCCATCAGATCTACGCCGCCGCCGGCCATATCGTGCTGTTTTCCAACCCGCGCGGTTCGATCGGCTATGGCGAGCGCTTCGCCAATGGCATCGATCCGGCCAATGGCGGCAGCTATCCCGGCGACGACCATGCCGATCTGATGTCGGGCGTCGATGCGATGGTGAAACGCCCTTATGTCGATGCCAACAACCTGTTCATCGGCGGCGGCTCGGGCGGCGGGGTGCTGACCACCAACGCCATCGCCAAGACCGATCGCTTCCGCGCCGCTGCCGCGCTGCGCCCGGTGACGGACTGGACGGTGCAGGGGCTGACATCGGATATCGTTGCGCTCACGCTGCAGAACTGGGTGCCGGGCAGGCCATGGGAAAACCATGACGATTTCTGGAAGCGCTCGACATTGAGCATGGTCGGGTCGGTCAAGACGCCGACGATCCTGATCGATGGCGACGCCGATTGGCGCACGCCGATCGCCCAGACCGAGGCTTATTATCAGGCACTCAAAGTGCGCGGCATCGATACGCGGATGGTGCGACTGCCCGAGGCCGGGCATGGCATGGGCCGACCGAGCCAGTGGCTAGCGTCGATACTTGCGGTGACGGATTGGTATTCGAAGTATCACGCTGCGCCCCGGAGCGCAGAGTAGCTGCGCGCCGAGAGGCGCCAGTGCGGCCAGCGGGGCGCCGGAGGCGTCCTCCGGCGATCCCGTCTGACGTCGGCGCGGGCTTTGCCCGCGCTTTTTTTCTGAAAGCATTTGAAGGAAGGGCCGCGGCAAAGCCGCGGCTCACGTCAGACGGGTTCGGCGCGCAAGAGCGCGCGCCGCCCCGCTGGCCGGGCTTGCGCCTGTCGGCGCATAGCGCGCTATGCGCTCGCGGCGCTGCGCTTCAACCTCGCCGCATACCCCTTCCGAAACTTCGCCAGCTTCGGCGCCACCACCGCGGCGCAATAGCCGTTCGCCGTCCCATTCCGTTCGAAATAGCGCTGGTGGTAATCCTCGGCCGGATACCAGGGCGCATCGGGTTCGATGGTCGTGACGATGGCTGCGTCCCACACTGACTGATTACGGGCAATCGCCGCTTCCGCCTCGGCGCGCTGCGCGGCATCGATCGGGAAGATTGCCGAGCGATATTGGGTGCCGGTGTCGGCGCCCTGGCGGTTGAGCGTCGTCGGATCATGGGTGTGGAAGAAGATATCGAAGATATCGGCGAGCGAGATCACCGCCGGGTCGAAGCTGATCCGCACAGCCTCGGCATGGCCGGTGCGGCCGGTGCAGACCGCTTCATAGCTCGGCCGGTCGACAGTGCCACCGATATAGCCGGACACAACTGTTTCGACGCCGTTCAGCTCGTTGAAAACGGCCTCCGTGCACCAGAAGCAACCGCCGGCAAGCGTCACCGTAGCCAAAGTCATTTTCGCCTCTCCTTGTCCTTGGACACTCTATCTAAGGACGGTCGCTGGCAAGTTTAAGCCCTGCGGCGATTCTGCCATTCCTTAAATATCAAGTCATTATGGACCCAATTTAAGGCAAAAGATCTGGCATTTCAGTTTTCCCAATGTTATCCACAGGCTGCGAATCGGGGGGGAGCCCGACAAATTCGCTGCTGGCAGCCGTTAATGGAGACGGGATGCCGGCTGCAGTTGCCGCTCTCCCGACACGTCCTATTGCAGCTGGCAGCGTCAATGAACCCATACGAAGCCAATTTCAGCAATACCGTCGCCCGGCTCGGTGCCTGGGGCCGCGGCATGCTGCGCCGCTACCGTCGCCCGCTCTGGGCGATCGTTGCGGCCACTGCGACGATGGCGATCGGCGTCAGCGCCGCGCATCCCCCGACATCACCGCCGGCCGCCATCGCTCCCCGCTGATTTTTGGCAGGCATAAGCGGTCGGCGCACCCTTCCCACCCTGCCTTCACGCTGCTACCCACGCCTTCTACGGTCATCAGAGCCGGGGATGGGGAACAGTTGATGAGCAGCCGCGAGACGCCGCCGACGGCCACCGACGCCGCCCTGCGCGCCGCAGCGCCCGATCCTGCAAGCCCAGGTCCCGGAATCACTGATACAATGCCGCCCGTCGGTGGGGCCTATGCCAAATATGTCCTCGGCCTGCTTGTCCTCGTTTATGCGATGAACTTCATCGACCGGCAGATCCTGTCGATCCTCGCCGAAGACATCAAGCGCGACCTCGGCCTGTCGGATGCCGATCTCGGCTTCCTCTACGGCACCGCCTTCGCGGTGTTCTATGCGCTGTTCGGCATCCCGCTCGGCCGGCTTGCCGATAATTGGGTGCGCACCCGGCTGCTCAGCATCGGGCTGTTCGTCTGGTCGACGATGACGGCACTGTCCGGCCTGTCCACCAGCTTTTTGCAACTCAGCGCGGCGCGCGTCGGCGTCGGCATCGGCGAAGCCTCGGCCAGCCCGTCGGCCTTCTCGATGCTGTCTGACTGGTTCCCGCGTGAAAAGCGCGCCACCGCGCTCGCCATCTATTCATCGGGGCTTTACATCGGCGGTGGCGTTTCGCTGCTGATCGGCGCCATGGTCCTCAAGGCGTGGAACAACGCCTACCCGGTCACCGGCCCGCTGGGGCTGGTCGGCTGGCAGGCGGCCTTCCTCGCCGTCGGCCTGCCCGGCATCCTGTTGTCGCTCTGGGTTGCCACGCTGAAGGAACCGACGCGCGGCCGTGCCGAAGGCCTGCCCGAGCCTCCCAAGGTCGAAAATGTCGGTCGCAAGCTGTGGCAGGATATCACCAGCGTCATCCCGCCGCTGACCCTGCTTCACCTCGCCCCCTTCGGGCCGCGCGTGCTCGGCACCAACATCGCTGCCGGGGTCGGCTTTGCGCTGCTCGCGACGCTGCTGATCTCGGTCACCGGCGATATCCCGCAATGGATCGCGATCTGCCTTGGCTGCTATGCCGTCACCAGTTGGGCGCAATCGCTGCGCGAGCGTGATCCTCCCACCTTTGCGCTGATCTGGGGGACGCCAACCTTCATCCTGGCGCTGCTGGGCTTCGGCTCGATTTCGTTCGTCGGCTATTCGATCGGCTTCTGGGCGACGCCCTATGCCATGCGCACCTTCATCGCGCCGCTAGAGGCCGCCGGCGGACCATTGCCCTGGTATGCCAGCAAGGAAATGGTGGCGCTCATCCTCGGCGGCTGGGGCGCGGCCGGCGGCTTCCTCGGTGTTGTCATCGGTGGCTTTGTTTCGGACTGGTTCAAGAAGCGCAATCCATCGGGCCGCATCATGGTCGGCGCGCTGGCCTGCCTCGTCCCGGCGCCGTTCATCTGGCTGATGTACACCACCGACAGCCTGGGGCTGTTCCTCCTCTACAACATCCCGCTCGCCGCCGGATCGATGTATGTCGGCATCGCCGCCGCTACCACGCAGGACCTTGTCCTGCCCCGCATGCGCGGCGCCGCCACCGCCACCTATTTCATCGGCACGACATTGTTCGGCCTGGGCCTTGGCCCCTATTTCACCGGCGCTGTGTCGAAGATCACCGGCAATCTCGCCACCGGCGTGCTGGCGCTGCTGCTGATGGCGCCGTTCACCCTCACCTGCCTCTATCTCGTCTATCGCAAACTGCCGCTGGCCGAGGCAACGCGGATCGATCGGGCGCGGGCTGCCGGGGAACCGATTTAGTGACGGGAAGATATGCCTCCGGCGGCTGGGGCCGTTGGCCCCAGACCCCAGTTGTCAGGCGCGATATCGAATGGGGTCTGGGGCCGTTGGCCCCAGCCGCCGGAGGCCACTTCAAGGGAAAGACATCATGAAAATCGAAAGCCTGTTCAGCGTCGCCGGCAAGACGGTCGTCATCACCGGCGGCAGCCGCGGCATCGGCGAGATGATCGCCCGCGCCTATGTCGAAAATGGCGCTACCGTGATCCTGACCAGCCGCAAGGCCAGCGACGTCGAGGGGCTGGCGGCGCAACTCGGCCCGGCCGCGCACGCCATTCCGGCGGATCTGTCGCAAATGGCCGAGATCGATCGCTTTGCCGCCGAAGTCGGCAAGCTGTCGCCCAAGGTCGATGTGCTGTTCAACAACGCCGGCGCCTCCTGGGGGGCGGAGTTCGATACCTTCCCCGAAATCGGCTGGGACAAGGTGATGGACATCAACGTCAAGTCGGTGTTCTTCCTGACGCAGCGCCTGATCAAGCTGCTCGAAGCCGCCGCCAGCCCGGGTAATTATGCCCGCGTCATCAACATCGGCTCGATCGATGGCCAGCATGTCTCGGGCATCGAAACCTACAGCTATGCCGCGTCCAAGGCCGGCGTGCTGCACCTGACCCGGATGATGGCCAAGAACCTTGCCGGTCGCCACATCGCCGTCAATGCCATCGCGCCGGGCTATTTCCCGTCGAAGATGACCGCCGGGATCGCCGAGGAGTTCACCGCCAAATCGCTGTCGGACACGCCGATGCAGCGGCGCGGCGATGCCGATGACATGGCCGGGGTGGCGCTGTTCCTCGGCAGCAAGGCATCGGCCTATCTGTGCGGCAGCGTCGTCACCGTCGATGGCGGCTATGCCACCACGGTTTGAGGCAATTTTGACCGATATTGCCCGTTTTTCGGGCAGAAGATGCAGCTTTGTGCAGCAAATCGTGTGAGAATTACAGTGAATCACTCGCTTTTTGGCAGTTTTCGGCGCTACACTGCAACTGGCACGAAAATTGCTTGTCAAACGGCAAAACCATGGGGTGCGCGGTGAAAAAGATCGAGGCGGTCATCAAGCCTTTCAAGCTCGACGAAGTGAAGGAGGCGCTGCACGAAATCGGCGTTTCCGGCATCACCGTGACCGAAGCCAAGGGCTTTGGCCGGCAGAAAGGCCATACCGAACTTTATCGCGGCGCCGAATATGTCGTCGATTTCCTGCCCAAGGTGCGGCTTGAGATCGTTGTCGATGATGATCAGGCCGAACGCGTCATCGAAGCCATCGCCAATGCCGCGCGCACCGGTCGCATCGGCGACGGCAAGATCTTTGTCTCGTCGATCGAAAGCGCCGTCCGCATCCGCACCGGCGAACGCGATTCCGACGCGATCTGAACTTTTCCACTCCACCGACCAACGACCAAAAAGGGACTGACAGGATTATGGGCAAGCACGCCGCAGCCGTTCTTGAAATGATCAAGGAAAAGGAGATCGAATGGGTCGATCTGCGCTTCACCGACCCCAAGGGCAAGTGGCAGCACCTGACCATGGTCTCGTCGGTGATCGATGAAGACATGCTGACCGATGGCTTCATGTTCGACGGTTCGTCGATCGAAGGCTGGAAGGCGATCAACGAATCGGACATGATCCTGATGCCCGATCTCGATGCCACCTACATCGATCCGTTCTCGGCCACGCCGATGCTGATTCTCATCTGCGACATCGTCGAGCCTTCGACCGGCCAGCTTTACAGCCGCGATCCGCGCTCGACTGCCAAGCGCGGCGAAGCCTATCTCAAGTCGACCGGCATTGGTGACACTATCTACATCGG
>JAAFIT010000269.1 GCA_013298745.1 Sphingomonadales bacterium | reverse complement strand
GTGGTATCGGCGATGAAAATGCTGTCCGATTTGCCGACGAACAGATGCAGGCCGAAGGGGCGATGGCCCGGCACCGGATCGACGACATGGCGGACCTGGCGATAGGTGGTGGCGAAATTGCGCGTCACCCCGGTGATCATCACATCGGCTTCACCGAGTTCGACGAGCATCGACCCGAAGATGTTGCGCTCGTGATTGACCATGCGCTGGACATCGCGAAGCAGGAAACCCCGGCGTTGCAGGCGGACATAGAGCCGTTCGACCATGCGCGGCACCAGCGGGCTGTTGGCGCTGTTGTGGATTTCGAACGAATCGATATCGGGAACGCCGATGCGCGCCAGCCCTTCACGGATCGGCGCTTCGCGGCCAACGAGGACCGGCTCGCCATAGCCCGAATTGCGGTAGTTGACGGCGGCGCGCAGCACCACCTCCTGCTCGCCTTCGGCAAAGACACAGCGGCGGGGCCGAGCGCGCGCCGCCTCCACCGCACTGGCGAGGATCGAATTCGTCGGGTTGAGGCGTGAGCGCAGTTCGTTGCGATAGGCGGCTTCATCGAAGAAGGGCTTTTTCGCGACGCCCGACGCCATTGCTGCCTTGGCAACGGCGGTGGGGATTTCCTCGATCAGCCGCGGATCGAACGGCGCCGGGATGATGTATTCGGGGCCGAAGGTGCGCGCCTTGCCGCCATAGGCCGCTGCGACTTCATCGGGCACCTGCATTCGTGCGAGGGCTGCAATCGCCGATGCCGCCGCCATCTTCATTTCTTCATTGATCGCGGTGGCGCGCACGTCGAGCGCGCCGCGGAAGAGATAGGGGAAGCACAGGACGTTATTGACCTGGTTGGGATAATCGCTGCGCCCGGTCGCCATGATGACGTCGCTGCGCACCGCCGCCACTTCCTCGGGCGTGATTTCCGGATCGGGATTGGCCATGGCGAAGATGATCGGATTGGGCGCCATCGAAGCGACCATGGCGCGGCTGACGGCGCCCTTTTGCGACAGGCCGAGCAGCAGATCGGCGCCGACCACAGCGTCCTCGAGCGTGCGCGCCGGGGTGTCGGCGGCATGCGCCGACTTCCACTGGTTCATGCCCTTTTCGCGGCCCTTGTAGATGACGCCGCTGGTGTCGCACATGATGACATGCTTGACGCCGAACGCCTTGATCAGTTCGGTGCAGGCGATGGCCGAAGCGCCGGCGCCGTTGACGACCATGCGCACGTCCTCAGGTCTACGCCCGGTCAGGTGCAACGCGTTGATGACGCCGGCGGCCGCGACAATGGCGGTGCCGTGCTGGTCATCGTGGAACACCGGAATGTTCATCCGCTCCTTGAGCGTGGTTTCGATGATGAAGCATTCGGGCGCCTTGATATCTTCAAGGTTAATGCCGCCAAAGCTCGGCTCCATGATCTCGACGGCAGCGATGAACTTGTCGACATCCTCGGTGGCGAGCTCGAGATCGATCGAATCGATATCGGCAAAGCGCTTGAAAAGCACCGATTTGCCTTCCATCACGGGCTTCGACGCCAGCGCACCGAGATTGCCAAGGCCGAGGATGGCGGTGCCATTGGAGATGACGGCAACAAGGTTGCCCTTGATGGTGTAATCATAGGCGGCATCGGGATCGGCGGCGATGGCGCGCACCGGTGCGGCGACACCGGGGGAATAGGCCAGCGCCAGATCACGCTGGGTCGCCATCGGCTTTGACGCGATGATCTCGAGCTTGCCGGGCTTGCCGCCCATGCGGTGAAAAACCAGCGCCTCGCGATCGCCGAAATCGGGCGCGCCAAGGGTGGGATCGGTGTCGTTCGACATCAGTTTCTCCAGACTGGCAGCACTGATAGGGGGTCGCACCCCCAAGCGGCAAGCAAAAGCCACCATCTGCGGCTTTGCGCGCCTGATGCTTCGGGTTACACGCGGGCGATGTCCGCCGGCGCCCTGCAAGCCTCTCCGATGATCGCCCAGTATCTGGGGCTGAAGGATGCCGCCCCCGATTGCCTGCTGTTCTTCCGCATGGGCGATTTCTACGAGCTGTTCTTCGATGATGCCGCCGCCGCAGCGGCTACGCTCGATATCGCGCTGACCAAGCGCGGTGAGCACATGGGCGTGCCGATCCCGATGTGCGGCGTCCCGGTGCATGCCGCCGAACTCTATCTGGCGCGGCTGATCAAGGGTGGCCACCGCGTCGCCATCGCCGAACAGATCGAGGACCCCGCCGAAGCGAAGAAGCGCCCCGGCAAGAGCATCGTCGCCCGCGCCATCACGCGCATTGTCACGCCAGGCACGCTGACCGAGGCCAATCTGCTCGATCCCAAGCGCGCTAACTGGCTGGCGGCGATTGCACCGGGGGCGACAACAGGGCTGGCCTGGTGTGACCTGTCAACGGGCGCCTTCGCCACCCGCGCCTGCACCCCCACCGAAGCGGCTGCCGAACTGGCGCGGCTGAATCCGGCCGAACTGATCGCGCCGGAGGGCTGGGACGGCGCCGCCTTCACCCCGCGCCCGGTCAGCGATTTCGCCCCGGCGCGCGGCGAGACGCGGCTGAAAGCGCGCTTCGGTGTCGCGACACTCGATGGCTTTGGCGCCTTTGTCCCGACCGAAATCGCTGCGGCCGGCGCGCTGCTCGCCTATGTCGAGGCGACGGCCATGGCGGCGGTGCCGCTGCTTGGGCCCCCGCGCCCCGAACTGCCCGGCAGCACCATGGCGATCGACGCCGCCACCCGCACGAGCCTTGAACTGGCGCGCGGCTCGGGTGGCAGTCGCGCTGGCAGCCTCGAAGCCACCATCGACCGCAGCGTCACCGCCGCAGGTGGACGGCAGCTGGCAGCCGATCTGTCCGCACCCCTCACTGATCCGGCGGCGATCAACGACCGCCTCGATCTCGTCGGCTGGTTTGCCGATGGCGGCATCGTCCGCGCCCGCAGCCGCGATGCGCTTGGCGCCATGCCCGATGTGGCGCGCGCGCTGGGGCGGCTCGCCGTTGGCCGCTGGGGGCCGCGTGACCTTGGTGCGATGCGCGACGGGCTGTCGCTGGCGCTGGCGTTGAAGGCAGCGCTGGGAACTGCTGCCGAACAGGGGCTTGCTGCGCCGACGCTGCTCACCGCCACGCTCGATCGCATCGGCAGCCATGGCGCGCTGGTGACAGCGCTGCGACAGGCGCTGGTGCCCGAGCCGCCGGTCGATGCGGCCAGTGGCGGCAGCATTGCGCCCGGTTATGACGCTGCGCTCGATGCGCTGCGCGACACGGCACGTGACGGTCGCAGCGCGGTGGTGGCGCTCGAAACCCGGCTGCGCGCCGAAACCGGGGTGGCGGCGCTGAAGGTCCGCCACAATGGCGTGCTCGGCTATCATATCGAAGTCGTCGCCAAGGCGGCCGATCCGCTGATGGCCAATCCGCACTTCATCCACCGCCAGACGCTGGCCGGCGTGGTGCGCTTCGGCAGCGTCGAGCTTTCAGCGCTGGCGGCGACCATCGCCCAGGCCGGGGATCATGCGCTTGCCGCCGAAGCCGCGCATCTCGAGGAATTGCGCGCGCTGGTGCTGGGGGACACCCAGGCGATCAGCGAAACGGCCGGCGCACTCGCCCGGCTCGATGTTGCGGCGGCACTCGCCGAGCTGGCGATGACCGAGCAATGGGTGCGGCCGCAGGTGGATGCCACGGCGGCATTTCACATCGAGGCCGGGCGACATCCGGTCGTCGAGGCGGCAGTCAAAGCAGCGCGCGGGCGCTTTGTCGCCAATGATTGCAACCTAAGCGCCGATGCCCGGCTATGGCTCGTCACCGGCCCCAACATGGCGGGGAAATCGACGTTTTTGCGTCAGAATGCGCTGATCGCCGTGCTGGCGCAGGCGGGCAGTTTCGTACCTGCCCGTGCCGCGCATATCGGTGTCGTCGATCGGCTGTTCAGCCGGGTCGGCGCCGCCGATGATCTGGCGCAAGGGCGCAGCACCTTCATGGTGGAAATGGTTGAAACCGCGGCAATCCTGTCGGGCGCGACCAACCGCAGCCTCGTCATCCTCGATGAAGTCGGGCGCGGCACCAGCACCTATGACGGCCTCGCCATCGCCTGGGCGGTGCTCGAGGCGGTGCACGACGATCTCAATTGCCGCTGCCTGTTCGCCACCCATTATCACGAGCTGGTGCAGTTGAAGGACAAGTTGCGCAGCCTGATGCCGGTCAGCGTCGCGGCGCGCGAATGGAAGGGCGACCTCGTGTTCTTGCACGAAGTCCGGCCCGGCGCCGCCGACAAGAGTTATGGCCTCGCCGTCGCCCGCCTTGCCGGGGTGCCGACGCCGGTGATCGGCCGCGCCAAGGCGGTGCTGGCGCGGCTGGA
>JAAFIT010000268.1 GCA_013298745.1 Sphingomonadales bacterium | reverse complement strand
TATGGCCGTCGATTCGGCCGACGTGGCTGGTCATGGCGCCCATATCGTCGCCAACCTGCCCTATAACATCGGGACCGCGCTGCTTACTGGCTGGCTCGGCGATGAGACTTGGCCGCCATGGTGGGCGAGCCTGACGTTGATGTTCCAGAAAGAGGTCGCGCAGCGCCTCGTCGCGGCACCGGGCAGCAGCGCCTATGGCCGGCTGTCGGTGCTGGCGCAGTGGCGGACAACCGCCAGGATCGCCTTCACCGTGCCGCCACGTGCCTTTATCCCGGCCCCCAAGGTCGATTCGGCGGTGGTCCATATCGTCCCGGCGGAGCCGATGGCCGCGGCGAGCGCCCGGACACTGGCGGCGTTGACCGCGGCGGCCTTTGGCCAGCGCCGCAAGATGCTGCGCGCTAGCCTGAAAGCCATGCCGGGTGCGCTCGATGCGATGATCGCTGAAGGCATCAGCCCTGAAGCCCGCGCCGAAACTGTTCCGGTTGTCGCCTTCGCCCGCGCGGCGGCGCGCCTATGAACGTCAGGCTTGGCCGCGTCGCTGCCGAGATCGGCGTCACCGACATGGCGCGCGCTGTGGCCTTCTATCGCGATGTCTTCGGGTTCGAGGTGGTCTTTGCCAATGGCAACCCGGTGCTCTTCACCATTCTCGAGAAGGATGATGCCGAGCTTCATCTGATGCTGGCGCCCGGCTATCGCGGCCCTGATTTCAACGTCGCGCACATCTATGTCGATGACGTCGATGCGCTCTACCAGCGCTGCCTGGGCATCGGCGCTGTGATCGTCCGCGCTATTGCCGACAAGGACTACGGCATGCGCGCCTTTGTGTTGGCCGATCCGGACGGCAACCGAATCGATATCGGCCAGCCCGATTAATTCTTCGTCGCCACCACTTTGGCAGGTTCGGCGCTCGCGACAACCGGTGCGTTGAGCGCTGCTTCAAGCCGCGTCGCGGCCGAGCAATCGGTTTTGCACAGCGCCTTGATGCGCGCGAGGTTGACCTGCGCACGCGCCGTGGCGCCGCGCGCCACATAGGCCTTGCCCTGCCCTTCCAGCGCAGCAATGTCGGACGGATTGAGCGCCAGGGCTTCGCGATAATATTTCACCGCCTTGCCCGGCAGGCCAAGCTTTTCATAGCTTTGCGCGATGCCGGTGAAGGCGCCGACATTCTTGGGATCGCTGGCGAGCGCGGCTTCGAAATTGTCGATGGCGCCGCTAGCGTCGCCCTTGGCGAGCGCAGCGCGGCCGGCTTCGGCCATACGGACCGACACCGGATTGAGCACGTCGTCGCTTGCCGCCGTCGCTGTGCCGGAAAGGCCCAGACCAAGCCCCAGCAGGGCCAATCCCAAGGTGATGCGCATGATCGTCTCCACTCCCCCGGCCCTTGTTAGCAGACGCGCTTGAGCCTTGCGATGAAGAAACCGTCGCAGCCTTCGACAGCGGGAGACAGGAAGGTGCTCGTCAGCGGCGCTGGCTGGGTGGGGATGGTGAAGGCGTCGGCGGCGAAATCGGGGGCTTTGGCGAGGAACGCCGCAATCCGTGCTTCGGCTTCGGCGGGAAGCAGCGAGCAGACGACATAAGTCAGTGTGCCGCCCGGCCGCACCAGTTCCGCGCCGATATGGAGCAGGCGGTCCTGCTCGGCGGTGAGTTTCGCCAGCCCGGCCTGGGTCAACCGCCAGCGGGCTTCCGGGTTGCGCCGCCAGGTGCCGGTGCCCGAGCAGGGCGCATCGATGAGCACATGATCGGCTTGGCCGATGAGATCGCCGAGAGCCTCCGCCTCGCGCCGCGGGTTGAGCAGGCGCATTTCCACGATCGACACGCCGGCACGCGCCAAGCGCTGCGTCATTGCCGACAACCGGCCGCGATCGGTATCACTGGCAATCAGGCGGCCCTGGTTCGCCATACTCGCGGCCAAGGCCAGCGTCTTGCCGCCGGCACCGGCACACAGGTCAATGACAGTCTCCCCTGCCCGCGCTTCGACAACCATCGCCGCCAGTTGCGAGCCTTCATCCTGAACCTCGATCTTGCCGGCGTGAAACGCCGGCAGCGTTTCGATATTCAACCCTGACGGTGCGCGCAGCCCGGCCGGTGCCCATTGCAGCGGTTCGCATTCGGGCATTTCGATCAGCATTTCGTCGCGATTCGCCAACAGCGTGTTGACCCTGAGATCGAGCGGCGCGCGGCCGAGCAGCGCTCGCACCGCCTTTGGCGCATCGCGGCCGAAGCGCTGGCGCAGCGCATCAAGCTGCCAACCCGGCGCCAGCGATGGTACGGCCTCGGCCTCGCCCGCCACCAGCGCCAGTGGCGCATGTCCCGGCGCATCGGCAGTGCCGGTGAACAGATCAAGCAGTTCGGGCGCCATGGCGCGAGCATGGCCGATCAGCGCGGCGCGGCCAGTTTCGGGCGGCGTGCCGATGCTGCGGATGACGTCATAAATCAGATCACGTACTGCACGCCGATCCTTGGAACCGGCGTAGCGCCGGGTGCTAAAATAGCGCTGGATGAGCGTGTCGGCGGCTGCGCCACCGGTGCGTGCCGCAGCTATGATCGCGTCGAGGCATTCGATGGCCGCTTGGGCACGGGCGGCGGGTGTCATGGCTGGATTCGCCCTTGATCGGCACGGCGCGTCGCCATGCTGCGTGGTGAAAACCTCACCCGGTGGTCGGATAGTTCGGGGCTTCGCGCGTGATCGTCACATCATGGACGTGGCTTTCGCGCAGGCCGGCGTTGGTGATCCGCACGAATTCGGCACGGGCGCGGAATTCGTCGAGCGTTGCGGCGCCGGTATAGCCCATCGCCGCCTTCACGCCGCCGACAAGCTGGTGCAGCACGGCATTGGCCGGGCCCTTGTACGGCACCTGGCCTTCAATGCCTTCGGGAACCAGCTTCAACTGGTCCTTGATATCCTGCTGGAAGTACCGATCGGCACTGCCGCGCGCCATGGCGGCAACGCTGCCCATGCCGCGATAGCTCTTGTAGGTGCGGCCCTGCCACAAGAAGGTGTCGCCCGGGGCTTCCTCGGTGCCGGCGAGGAGCGAGCCGACCATCACGGCAGCAGCGCCTGCCGCCAACGCCTTGGCGACATCGCCCGAGGTGCGCAGACCACCATCGGCGATGACAGGAATACCAAGCTTTTGGGCAGCTTCAGCGGTATCGATGATCGCGGTTAATTGGGGCACGCCGACGCCGGCAACGACGCGCGTGGTGCATATCGAGCCCGGGCCGATGCCGACCTTGATGCCATCGGCACCGGCGCCGATCAGCGCACGCGCGGCTTCGGCCGTGGCGACGTTGCCGGCGATGACCTGGGCTCCATTGCTGAGCTTCTTGATACGGCTGACCGCTTCGGCAACACGGTCGCTATGGCCATGCGCGGTATCGACGACGATCAGATCGCATTCGGCGTCGAGCAGGGCTTCAGTGCGCTCCTGGCCCAAATCGCCAACTGTGGTGGCCGCGGCAACGCGCAAACGCCCGGCGGCATCCTTGGTGGCGTTGGGATAGGTGACCGCGCGCTCGATGTCCTTGACGGTGATCAGGCCGATGCAATGGCCGCCATCATCGACGACGAGCAGCTTTTCGATGCGATGGGCGTGCAGCAAGCGCCGGGCTTCGGCTTCGCTCGTGCCAGGGCGGACGGTCACGAGGTTTTCGCGCGTCATCAGCTCGGAAATCGGCTGATCGACATTGCCGGCAAAGCGCATGTCGCGATTGGTGACGATGCCGACCAGCTTGCCGCCGCGCTCGACGACCGGAAAGCCGGAAATCTTGTGATGCGCCATCAGCGCGCGTGCATCGCCAAGCGTCTGGTCCGGGGTCATCGTCACCGGGTTGACGACCATGCCGCTTTCAAAGCGTTTGACCTGACGGACGGCGTTGGCCTGCTGTTCGATGGTGAGATTGCGGTGCAAGACACCGATGCCGCCGGCCTGTGCCATGACGATCGCCATGTCGGCTTCGGTGACCGTGTCCATGGCCGACGACAGGATCGGGATGTTTAGCGTGATGCCGCGTGTGACCCTGGTCGAGGTGTCGGCCATGCTCGGCAATACGGCCGAGGCTGCAGGCACCAGCAGCACATCGTCGAAGGTCAATCCAAGGCGAATGTCCATACGGTGTGCGACTCCAGCGGCAGCGAGTCGCGCCTCCATAGTGGCTGGGTAGATTTTTGGGAAGGGCGCCGGTGGTTGAGGCCGGCGCCCTTCCAACAAAAAACGCCGATCAGGCGCCGACGTAGACGAGCCAGAAGCGCGCAATGTCTTCGCGTGCGCCGCCCTTGACCTTGTTCAGCGCCTCGGCAGCGCCGGCCTTGTCACCGGACCGCGCCAGCGCCGC
>JAAFIT010000267.1:1797-4337 GCA_013298745.1 Sphingomonadales bacterium | reverse complement strand
TGGCGCGGCGACGATCAACCTCGCCGCCTTCCGCAGCGACATCACCGACTATCAGGCGACGGTCATCAGCGGCGCCATCGGCGTCGTCCGCGGCTATCTCGCCAGCGTCCCCAAGGTGCGGTCGCAGGGCTTCGAGCTCGATCTTGCCTTCCGCCCCGCCGACATCATCAACGTCTATGCCAATTTCGCGTATACCGACGCCAGATATCTGAGCTTCCCGGCGGCGCCACCGCCGATCGAGCTGTCAGGCGGTAGCATCTTGTCGGTCAATGCCTCAGGCGGCCGGCTGCCGGGGGTCTCGAAATACGCCATCAGCTATGGCGGCGAATACCGCATCCCGACCGGACTCTTTTCCGCCGATGGTGAATTCTATCTCGGCGTCGATGGCATCCTGCGCTCCGACTTTTCATCAAGTCCGACGCCGTCCGCCGTTCAGAATGTCCAGGGCTATGTCCTGACGAACCTGCGCGCCGGCTATCGGACGCTAAAGGGCTATGAAATCTTCGGCTGGGTTCGCAACGCGTTTGACACACAGTATTTCGATTTCCTCACCGCGGCGCCGGGCAGCACCGGGCTGATCGTCGGTCAGCCGGGTGATCCGCGGACCTATGGGGTGACGGTGAAGGCAAGGTACTGACAATCGGGGTGCAGGGGGCGCCGCCCCCTGCCTTCACTTCTTCTTTGCTGGCGCCTTCTTCTTCGCAGCAGGCTTTTTCGCAGCCGCCTTCTTCACCGGCTTCTTGCCCGGCTTCGGCGGCATCGCGGCGCGGACATCGATCAACGCCGCGGCGTCCGCAAGGCTGATCGTCATGCCGTCTTCGGTCTTGGGCACGGTGGCGTTGGTGCTGCCATCGGTGATGTACTGGCCGAAGCGGCCGGCCATCAGCTTCATTTCGGCGCCCGACACCGGGTGGGCGCCGATGATCCGAAGCGGCGCCATGGTGCCGCGCGCCCGCGGGCCAGCGGCAGCGGCTTCGGCGAGTTTCACCACGGCGGCGTTCATGCCGGTTTCGAAGACTTCGGCGGTGGAGGTCAGCCGGGCATATTTGCCGCTATGGGCGAGATAGGGGCCATAGCGGCCGATGCTGGCGGTGATCGGCTCGCCGGTTTCCGGATGCGGGCCGATGGTGCGCGGCAGGGATAGCAGGCGCAGCGCCAGGTCGAAATCCTCGGGGCCGGTAACGGGGGCATCCTTGGGAATCGAGGCACGCGGCGGCTTTTCGCCATCGCCGCGCTGGACATAGGCGCCGAAGCGGCCGGAGCGCAGCGTGACGGGCTCGCCGCTTTCGGGATCGGTGCCGAGCAGCATCGGGCCGGTGTTTTCCTGGGCGCCGCCGTCGCTGGCGAACTGGCGCGTGTAACGACATTCGGGGTAGTTGGAGCAGGCGACAAAGGCGCCGAACTTCCCGGTCTTGAGCGACAGCCGCCCGGTACCGCAGGTCGGGCACAGCCGCGGGTCACTGCCATCGGTCTTGGGCGGGAACAGCATGGGAGCCAGATAATCATCGATGGCGGCGGTGACGTCCGAGGGGCGAAGATCAAGGATTTCCTTGGTCTTGGGGGAGAAGTCGTCCCAGAAATCGCGCAGGACGGTCAGGTAATCGAGATCGCCCGCTGACACGTCGTCGAGCCGGGTTTCAAGGTCGGCGGTGAAATCATAGCCGACATATTTCTCGAAGAAGCGCTCGAGAAAGGCGGTGACGAGCCGGCCCTTTTCCTCGGCCCAGAAGCGGTTTTTCTCGACACGGACATAGGCGCGATCCCGCAGCGTCTGCAGGATCGCCGCATAGGTCGAGGGCCGGCCGATGCCGAGCTCTTCCAGGCGCTTGACGAGCGAGGCTTCGGAAAAGCGCGGTGGCGGCTCGGTGAAATGCTGCTTCGGCGTGACGTCGCTGGTGGTGCAGGCTTCGCCGTTGGTCAGGCGGGGCAGACGGCGGCCATCCTCGTCATCGGCGTCGGACGCGATGTCTTCGTTGGTCTCGGTATAGACGGCGAGGAACCCGGGCGTGATGATCACCTGGCCAGTGGCGCGCAGGCCGGTGCGGCCGCTCGCGTCGAGCAGATCGATGCAGCTGCGCTCCATCTTCGCGCTGGCCATCTGGCTGGCGACGGTGCGCTTCCAGACCAGCGCATAAAGCTTTTCGGCGTCGCCCACCGGCGATTTCGACGGGCGATAGCCGAGATCGGTCGGGCGGATCGCCTCATGCGCTTCCTGGGCGTTCTTGGCCTTGGTGGCGTAATGGCGCGGGGTGGCAGGCAGGATATCGGCGCTGCTGCCATAATCCTGCGCGATGACGGCGCGGATGCCGCTGATCGCTTCGGCAGCGATCTGCACCCCGTCGGTCCGCATATAGGTGATGCGGCCTTCCTCGTAGAGGCCCTGGGCGACGCGCATCGTGTGGCTGGCGGTAAAGCCGAGCTTGCGTGCGGCTTCCTGCTGCAGCGTCGAGGTCGTGAACGGCGGATAGGGGTTGCGCGTCGCCGGCTTGGTTTCGACCGCGTGCACCGTGAACTTGCCAGCCTCGACATCGGCGCGGGCG
>JAAFIT010000267.1:0-1787 GCA_013298745.1 Sphingomonadales bacterium | reverse complement strand
TGCCCTGAAAGACGCTCAACCGCGCCGGGAAACCTTGACCGGCGGCGGACATCATGGCCGCGTCGATCGTCCAATATTCGCGGGCGATATGCGCCTCGATTTCGGATTCGCGCTGGCAGATCAGGCGCAGCGCGACCGACTGGACGCGGCCGGCGCTCTTGGCGCCCGGCAGCTTGCGCCACAGCACCGGCGACAGGGTGAAGCCGACGAGATAATCGAGCGCACGGCGAGCGCGATAGGCATCGATCAACGCCGCATCGAGCTCACGGGGCTTTTGCATTGCCGCCAAAATCGCGGTCTTGGTGATCTCGTTGAAGGTGACGCGGCTGGCACCGGCCTTGGGCAGCGCCTTCTTGGCCTTAAGCCATTCGAGCAGATGCCAGGAAATCGCCTCGCCTTCACGGTCAGGGTCGGTGGCGAGAATCACATGCTCTGCGCGCTTGGCAGCGTCGGAAATCGCCTTCAGCTGCTTGGCGCGGTCCCCCGAAACCTCCCACAGCATGGCGAAATCATGGTCGGGATCGACCGAACCATCCTTGGGCGGCAGGTCGCGGATGTGGCCGAAACTGGCCAATACCTCATAGTTCGACCCCAGATACTTGTTGATCGTCTTGGCCTTGGCCGGCGATTCGACGATCACGAGATCCATGCGTGTCCTGACTCAGTTGTTGCCGGGGGAGCAGCGGCGCGGCCCCTACGCGCAATATGGGGTGCGGCGCAAGCCCCGACGATGCTGGAACACCACGGCAAAGGTCAAGCCGCAGCCACCCGGCCACCGGCGTGGCGGACCAATTGCCCCATCAGTTCCATGTCGAGCAGTACCGTCGCCACGACCGCGGCAGGCATGCCGGACAGGCGTACGATCTCGTCGATTGCAACGGGAGTGGGGGATAACAGGCGGGCGATTTCGGCGCGTTCGGGCTCGCCGGCTTCAAGCGCTACCGGGTCACTCCACGGGGTGGTTTCCGCGGCGCGGAAGCGCAGGCCCAATCCGGTGCCAGTATCTTGCGCGAAAGCCGACAGCGCTTCGATGACATCGGCGGCCGATTGCACCAGCGTGGCGCCTTCGCGGATCAGCAGGTTGCAACCCTGCGCCCGCGGGTCGAGCGGCGATCCCGGCACCGCCATCACTTCGCGTCCGGCCTCGGCAGCGACCCGCGCGGTGATCAGCGATCCCGATTTCGGAGCGCCCTCCACCACCACAGTGCCCGCCGCCAACCCGGCGATGATGCGGTTGCGGCGCGGGAAATGGCGGGCTTGCGGTTCGATGCCCGGTTTTTGTTCGGCGAGGATCAGGCCCTTTTCGGCTATTTCGGCCATCAGCGCGGCGTTTTCGGGCGGATAGACAACGTCCACCCCGCCGGCCACGACCGCGATGGTACCGCCCGCCATGGCGCCCTGGTGCGCGGCGGCATCGATGCCGCGGGCCAGACCCGAGACGATGACCATATCCTCGGCGGCAAGATCGGTCGCAAGTTGCCGGGCAAAGCGCGACCCCGCCGCGCTGGCGTTGCGGGCGCCGACGATGGCAACGGCCGGGCGGTCGAGCAGGCCAATGTCGCCGCGTGCCGCAAGCACTGGCGGCGCGGTTTCGAGCGACGCGAGCAAGGCGGGATAGGCCGGCGTTCCGATGAAAATCATCGCGGCGCCGATGTCCGCAAGTGCCGCCAATTCCGCTTCGGCTTCGGTGACGGACGCGATGGCGAGTGTTCGGCCGCCGCGTCGCGCCAGATCAGGCAAGGCCCGTAACGCCGATTCGGCGTCACCGAAGCGAGCAATGAGCTGGC
>JAAFIT010000266.1 GCA_013298745.1 Sphingomonadales bacterium | reverse complement strand
GGTCACAAAGGCGTTGATGCTTTCATCGCCGATCAGCACGATCTGGACCGATTTGGGATCAAGGCCCGCCGCGACGATCATGTCCTTCGAAATGTCGCGGAAGAAGCGCTCGGTTTCGGCATCGCGCAGGATCGATTGCGCCTGCGCTTCCACCGGAATCGCCAGCGCCGCCAGAAGGCACAGCGATGTGGCAAGACGGGAAAGACGGCGCATGAGGCGCACATCGTCTAGCACAGCTGAATAGGCGGTGAAGTGCGCTTTGTGCGGCCGGGCTGGGTTCAGGCTGCCGCCACCAGACGCGCCCGGCGGCGGTTGAAGCTGCTCGCCAGCCCCAGCGCCTCGCGATATTTGGCGACGGTGCGGCGGGCGATATCGAAGCCTTCGCCCTTGAGGATGTTGACGAGCTGATCGTCGGACAAGGTGTCATCGCTTTCGGCCGCGATCAGCCGGGCGATACGATCCTTGACCGACAGTGCCGACGAGGCGTCGCCGCCATCATTGCTGTTGATGCCGCTGGTGAAGAAATAGCGCAGTTCGAACAGCCCGCGCTCACATTGCAGATATTTGTTCGACGTCACGCGGCTGACGGTTGATTCGTGCATTTCCACGGCGTCGGCGATGGTGCGCAGCGTCAGGGGTTTGAGATTGCTGACACCATTTTCGAAAAAACCGCGCTGTTGCTTGACGATTTCGGAGGCGACCTTGACGATGGTGCGGGCGCGCTGATCGAGCGCCTTCATCAGCCAGTTGGCGCTGTTGAGGCAGTCCCCGACAAAATTGGTCGTCGCCTTGTCACCGCCGGCTTCGAGTACGGCCTGATAGTCGCGATCGATGATCAGCCGCGGCAGCGTCGCCTGGTTGAGCTCGATATGCCATTCGCCATCGCTGCCTTTGGTGACAAAGACATCGGCAACCACCGGTGGTGCGCGCTCGCCGCCATAGCGCAGCCCGGGCTTGGGATCGTAGCGCCGCAGCTCGCGGATCATGTCGGCAACATCCTCGCGATCGACATGGCAGAGCCGCATCAGCGCCTGCATGTCGTTGCGGGCAACGAGATCGAGACGTTCGAGAAGCGTCGCCATTGCCGGATCGAGCCGATCGATCTCGCGCGCCTGCAACGCCAGACATTCACCGAGGCTGCGTGCGCCGACACCAGTCGGTTCAAAGCTCTGGATGGTGCCGAGCACGGCTTCCACCACGGCGGTATCAACCCCCAGCCTTTCGGCAATGGTTTCAACGCTTTCGGTGAGATAGCCCGATTCGTCGATCAGATCGATGATATGGCGCGCGATGATCAGGTCGGTATCGGCAAATGCGGCATTCGCCTGGTTGGACAGCACATCGGCGAGCGATGCATCGACATCGGCGAACTGTTCGAAATCATTGTCGTCACCGGTGCCGTTGGCGGCGGCGGCGCCCCAATCGCTGAGGTCGCTGCCACTGTCGTGGTTGAAGGCTTCGCCGGTATAATCAACGTCCAGAGGGGCATCGGTGCCGGAGGTGGGGGTGCCGAGCAACTGGTCTAGCCCGCTGGTGACCGGATCGGCAGCGGCTGCCGTGGCCTCGGGCGGGCCGCTGTCGATTTCGATGCGCGGCTCGCCGCTGTCGTCGGTGGAGAGCAGCGGATTGCGCTCCATTTCGTCGCCGATATAGGTTTCCAGCTCGACGTTTGTGAGCGTCAACAGCTTGATGGCCAGCTGCAACTGGGGGGTCATCACCAGCTGCTGCGATTGCCTCAGCTCAAGACGTGGCCCTAATCCCATTGTCAGGCGCTCGGTGCCAGCCCGCGCCCCCGCCCGATTAGGGCGGTCGCATCCGCTCCAACCACCCATGAGACTACCCTGTCGGGTGGTTGGGCGGGGGCGCGGGCTGGCACCGTCTTTGCGTCAGCAAACATCACAGCGCGAAATCTTCGCCCAGGTAAACGCGGCGGACATTTTCATCCGCCACCAGCGCTTGCGGGGTGCCTTCGAACAGCACCCGACCATCATAGATGATGCAGGCGCGATCGACGATTTCCAATGTTTCGCGGACATTGTGATCGGTGATCAGCACGCCGATGTCGCGATCGCGGAGTTGCACCACCAAAGCGCGGATATCGGCGATCGAGATCGGATCGATGCCGGCAAAGGGTTCGTCGAGCAGCATGATCGACGGATTGGCCGCCAGCGCCCGGGCGATTTCGCAGCGACGGCGCTCGCCGCCCGACAGCGCCATCGCCGGGGCGGCGCGCAGCCGGGTGATGTTGAATTCGCCAAGCAGCGATTCGAGCCGGGCGGCGCGCGCTGTCTTGTCCGGTTCCGCGACTTCGAGAACGGCGAGGATATTCTGTTCCACCGTCATGCCGCGAAAGATCGAGGTTTCCTGCGGCAGATAGCCAAGTCCGAGGACGGCGCGGCGATACATCGGCAGCGCGGTGATGTCATGGCCATCGAGCAGGATGCGCCCGGAATCGGGCATGGCGAGGCCCATGATCGAATAGAAGCACGTCGTCTTGCCGGCGCCGTTCGGGCCGAGCAGGCCGACAACTTCACCACGGCGCACCGACAGCGAGACATCGCGCAGCACGACGCGCTTGTCATAGCGCTTGCCGATACCATCGACCGACAGGCCATTGGTGACGCCGCCACGCGACTCGATACCGCTGGCAGGCTCGCTACCGCGCACCGGGGAATCGTCCAATATTGTGGTTTCCAACGCCATAATCACTCCAGCCACACCCTTTAACGCCAGTTGGCGCGAAAATTGCATGGCCGGCCTATGGTAAAGCGATTGCTACAGGTTGCAAAGAGCAACCGCCGCCAAAACCGACGAGATTTCGGACGGTTGGCGGAGATGGGGCAATGCCGCGACGACCTGGGCTTGCATTGCCGTAGCGCAGCGGCGAAACGCGGGGGCATGATGATGATGCTCCTGCTGTTCGCCGCCGGCCTGTGGGCGGGAACCCAGAATGCATTGGCCGGTGGCGGCTCGTTCATCACCCTGCCGGCGTTGATCGCGGCGGGGCTCGATCCCAAGCTCGCCAACATCACCTCGACGATGGCGCTGTTTCCGGGGCAGTTGACCACCGGCTGGGCGGGCCGATCGCTGGTCTCGGGGGCCGAGCGATTGTCGTTCCGGTCGCTCGCCATCATTGCCTTTTGCGGCGGCATCGGCGGCGCCTTCCTGCTCATCGCGACGCCGAGCAAGGTGTTTGCGGCGATGGTGCCGTGGCTGGTGCTGGCGGCCACGGCGCTGTTCGCCTGGAGCAGTTTCGGGCCAAAGCCCAAGGCGAGCAGCGCGCCGCCGCCGGGGTGGGTAACCGTCATCACACAAGGCACCATTGCGCTTTACAGCGGCTTTTTCGGTGGCGGCGCCGGCATCATGACGCTGGCGTCGCTGACGCTCGCCCGGCTGCCGGTACGCAATGCCGGCGGCACCAAGAATGTGCTGGTAGCGCTATCCAACCTGTCGGCCGCCGTCGTTTTTGCGCTTTCAGGCGCGGTTGCCTGGCGTGAGGCACTCGCCATCGGCACCGGCGCGATGATCGGCGGCTATCTCGGCGCCCGGGCGCTGAAGGTGTTGCCCGAGCGCGTGCTCAAGGTCGCCATCGTTGTCATCGGGGTGGCGTTGACGATCGGGCTGTTCCTGCGGGGCTGAGAGTCAGGCCGGCTGGGGTTGCATCGCTGGCGCTGCCGCAGGGCGGTGCTCGTAAACCACGAATTCGGCGTGGCCGTAGATGGCGAGCAACTCGCGGATCCGCGCGATCAACCGGCGGTCGGCGATTTCAGCGAGGCGCGGAATGCGCGCGGCCAGCCGGTAAGCGCCCATGGTGATGCCGACATGTGCCGCTGCGAGTGCCGCCAGCGCCAGATCACCGGCGCTGACATTCACCCCGACCTTTGCGGCGGCAACGCGATCGTTTTCGAGGAAGTTCTTCAAGAAGAACACCCGGCTGAAGCTCTGTTCGACACGGCGGAATATGCGTTGCCGCAGGGTTTTGCCTTCCCAGAGTTCGGCGGCCATGGTGGCGCGCACCAGTGATCCGCAAATCCTGTCGTCGAAGCCGGCGCGTAATGTTGCCGATCGCGCATCCATGACATCGACAATGCCTTGCGGCGTCGTCGGCAGCAGGATTTCGGGCAGCCCGAGCAGGCGGCAGCGGTAGCGCGCGAATTCGACCTGGGCGCGCTCATCGGGCGTGAACTCGCTCCGGCCCTCGGCGATCAACTGGTATGACATTAGGAAGATGCCGATCAGGCCGGCGGGCATCTGATCGACCTGCGGGATCGGAAAGCCATATTTGGCGCGGTCCCACATCTGCGGCCGGCGGGCGATGTTGTAGCGCACCATCGAGTGCAT
>JAAFIT010000265.1 GCA_013298745.1 Sphingomonadales bacterium | reverse complement strand
CGCTTGGCGGCGAGATCGAGCGGGCCTTCGATGGTGAACATCAGCACGTCCGAAAGCGGCGTCGAGACCGGCGCGAGGCCGCCTTCGACCAGCGCCGGCATCTGGTCACGCACGCCTGCCAGGCGTTCGGCGGCCTGCTGGCGTGCCCAATAGATATCGGTGCCATCCTTGAAATCGATGGTGATGTCGGCGACCGCATATTTGGCGACCGAGCGCAGCATCACCTTGTTGGGAATGCCGAGCATTTCGGTTTCGATGGGGGTAATGACGCGGGTTTCCACCTCCTCCGGAGTCATCCCCGGCGCCTTCAGGATGATCTTCACCTGCGTCGGCGCGATATCGGGAAAGGCGTCGATCGGCAGGGTCGCGAAGGCCCAGAAGCCGAGCCCCGCCACAAGCATGGCGACGCCGATGACCAGAAGCCTGGCGCCAAGCGCGGCAGAGACGAGGCGATGCAGCATGTCCTTAGTTTCCGGCAGCTGCGAGGCCCATGGCCTTCAACTCGCTGACCCCTGTGACGGCAACGCGCGCGGCGGCCGGCAGGCCAGTGACGACCGCATTGGCACCGCCACCGCCGGCCGCGACCAACGTCACCGGCTGCATCGCAAAGCCCGTTTTCGTCTCGCTGAACACCATCGGCTGGCCGCCGACCCGCACCACCGCCGCTGCCGGCACGCTGACGGCGCCGGCGACGGACCGCGACAACAGGCCGACGCTGATCGATTTGCCCGCCACCAGCCCCGGCAACGCCGGCGCATTTGCCTTCAATACGGCGGCGCGGGTTTGCGGATCGATGATGACCCCGACAGCCGTCACCGTTCCGATGCCGCCGCCGGGCAGCGAAATGCGATCACCGGGGCGGACCTGGCCGACAAAGCGTTCCGGCAATTGCGCCTCGATGGCGAAGCGCTGCGCGGCATCGATGACAAAGGGGGCCGCCATGCCATCGATGGCACTGCCGGTGGTGACGCCAGCACTGCTGACCTGGCCGGCGATCGGTGCGCGCAGCGTGTAGATCCCGGTCGACGCATCGGCATGCGCCAGCGCCAGCAGCCGCGACCGCGAAGCGACATCGGCCTCGGCTTCGCGCAGCGCGGCGCGGGCTTCTTCGGCGCGCGCACCGGCGACAATACCCTCCTTGACCAACTGGTCGGCGCGTGACGCCGCCGATCGGGCAACGCCTTCACGAGCGCGAGCACGCGAAAGTTCGGCACCGATTTCGAGCACGTCGCGGCTGAAGACGGTTGCCAGTCGCTCGCCCTGCCGCACACTCTGTCCGGCGACGGCATAATTCTGCTGGATGACGCCTGTGAACGGCGCCGTTACTGCGACGCGCGCACCCGGCGGCGGCACCACGATCGCCGGCAATGTCGCGATCGGAACCGAACCGGCCGGCTGCACCGCGGCAGTGCGAATGCCCAGTTGCTGGCGCTGCGCGGCGCTGACCGGCAATTGCCGGTCAGCTGCCGCGACCGGCAATGCGACCATCAGCGCCGCAAGGGCAAGGAACGAGGCGGGTGCGGCAAGGGTCATGGTGTCTCGTCAAAATTCGCGGCCCAGATGAACAGCGGCAGCTGGAAAGGTGGCTCCTTCTCCTGACACCATTACCTGACGAAAGTCTGAAGGAGCGCAATCAAGCGCTCGTTTTCGATGTGGCAGGAAGGCGCATGCGGAACAATGCGTAGTCGCCCTTAGCATCGGCCGGCCGCGGCAATGCCCCGCAGGTGCTAAATGGCACATCCGCCTGTTTCGGCTGCCACGGTCGCGATTGGATGATTTGCGCCACATAAGGGTGTCGCGGTTCACGCAGTTGATGCAGAATGGGTGCAACTCTTCAGCAAAGGAGCCGCGTCTGAGCACACCGATCCATCGCGACGCGCCCGCCCCAAAGGGTTTCCAGCTGGCGGCCGACGCGGTTGCCGAACTCGCCACGATTGTGCAGCAATTGGGGCCGGTCGCGGATCGGCTGGGCAGTCGTGCCGTCATCGCCCAATATGAAGCCGATATCGACGATCCGGCGAGCACCCGCAGCGGAACCGCATTGGCGGCATCCACCGGACCATTGCCGCGCTTCTTTCCCATTCGCGACATCCTGCGCATTTCGTTCAACATCCATGAACTGTCGCCAAAGGACGCCGTTCCCAACCGGCATGCCCGCAGTCCGCGGACGCCAACCGACGACAATCTGACCTTCACCCTGCCCTATGCGCCCAGCTTGCGCGCCGCGCTCGATCTCGTTGCACGCTATGGCGATGCCGTGGTGGCCTGGTACCAGCGGGCCGTGACACCGGTCGGCGACACGCTGCGCATCACCTACAATCCAACCGTGCCCTTGGGACGCATCGAGCCATTGGCAACCGAAGTTGCGCTCGCCACCATTCACCGCATCGTCGAGACCTTTGTCGGCCCGCGCGTCGGTGCGGCACAGATCAATTTCATCCGCCCGCCAGTCTCCCCGCCCGAGGTTCTGGCCGAACGCTTTTCCTGCCCCATCACCGTCGGCGGCAGCGACAATTACATGGCGATCCCGGCGGAATGGGGCGCATTGCCAAGTCCCTATTTCGATCCGGCGCTCTGGCGCGAAGGGGTAGCCCGCTGCGAAGCCGATATCAGGGCGTTGCAGGATTCGCCGTTGGCGGCGCGCGTTCGCGTCCATGTCGCATCCGCGCTTGATTCCGGCACCCTCGTGACACTTGCCGATACCGCACAGGCGTTGGGTCTGTCGGAACGCACCTTGGTGCGATCGCTGACAAAGGGCGGCGTCACACACCACCAGATTGTCGAAATCGAACGCCGCGAGCGCACGGAACATTTGCTGGCGCAAACGCGCCGGCCGCTCGCCGACATTGCCGAAGCCCTGGGCTTTGCCGACCAGTCGGCCTTTGGCCGCAAATGCCGAAATTGGTTCGGGGACAGCCCGGCACGCTTACGGCGCCAATGGCAGGACCCTCGAACCTGACCGACTGAATTTGGCGTGAATTGTCCAAATGCTGGCGGCTTTTGTCCTTGGCGGCTGGCGACCATCGCACGATAGTAAGTGGCTGTTTTACCGGGGGGTTATGAAGCACATTGCCAAAATCGCCTGGGTGGTTCTGGGTGCGTTGGCGATTGCTGCGTGCGGCAAGGCCCCCACCGCGGCGCCAACACCGACCGCTGCCGCCGATACCAGTGAACCCGTCGCACCTGCGACAGAAGCGACCGTCTGGCCGGCCAGCCTCAACGTCTTTGGCGATGGCTATCCCAACGCCGGTGACCCGTGCCGCCGCGTGGGCGAAAGCGCGGCGACCATCGATTTCCTCGACGACAGTGCCATTCTTGTCGGCTGCGTTGGCGATGCCGCCACGGAACCGGCAGCAGCAATCATCGCGGCTGGCGGCAAGGCCGTCGGCCGTGTCGACGGCGTGACGCTGATCTCCATTCCGCAAGGCGATGCCAATGTCAGCATGAAGCCGGAATAGTCGACATCACAACAAGAAACTGGGGACGAACGATGATCAAGACCTTCACCACACGCGCTGTCCTGGCCTGCACCGCGATTGCCATGGTGCTGGCGCCGGTGGCCGCAACCGCCAAGAGCGCCAGCAGCCTGTCCGATCTGGTCGGCGCGCGCGCCGGCCAGGCCGAAGGCGATCTGGAGTCACGCGGCTGGACACTGATCACCGGCCACAAGAGCAACACTGCCGTGTACAATTACTGGTGGAACCGTGATCGCAAGGACTGCGTGATGGTGACGACCCGCGATGGGCGTTATTCGTCGATCACCGACACGACCGCCGGTGACTGCAACCAGAAATCCGGTGGCAGCAACGATGCCGCGACCGTTGCCGCTGTCGCCGGCGGCGCCGCCCTGCTCGCCGCGCTGCTGTCGCACAAGTCCGGCCATCATGACGATGGGCAGCACATGACCGACAGCCAGAAGGAAGCCGAATATGAACGCGGCTATCGCGACGGCCTCCACAACAGTTCCTATCGCAACAACACCAACAACGACAGCTACAGCTCGGGCTATCAGAACGGTGTCAACCAACGCGACCAGGAGCTGAATCACGGCAACAATGGCTATGGCAGCAACGACCGCAACAGCGGCGGCAGCAGCAGCCCGGCCCAGTTCAACGATCTCGTTGGTGCCAAGGCTGCCGGTGTCGAAACCGATCTGCAATCGCGCGGCTTCCGCAACGTCGATGGCTTCCAGTCCGGCAGCAACGGCAAGGGCACCATCTGGTGGAACGGCCGCACCCGCCAGTGCCTGCAGATGATCACTGTCAATGGCCGCGCCGACAGCATCGAGGATATCCAGACTCACCAGAACTGCCGCTGATTCCCATTCAAGGAGAATGTCATGTCCA
>JAAFIT010000264.1 GCA_013298745.1 Sphingomonadales bacterium | reverse complement strand
GCGAAGCCGCTGCCAGCTCTCCATGCTCAGCAAAAAGTCAAGCGTTTCAAAAGCATGATTGTCATTCTCAAGATGCGGCGGCATCAACATCTTCAGCCGTGCCCGCAGCAACTGGCTGGTCTGGACATGGCTGGCCTGGATCGCGGCAGAACTGTGCCGGTGTGCGTCTGCGGCACGCTTGTAAGGCAGCAGCGATTCATAAATCGCAACGCGGCGTTCAACCGCCTCGGCAAGCCGCCCCTTCCAATCAGCGCTGCTGAACGGCGCCAGCGCCGTTTGATACTGCTGGGAAAGCCGCAACGCCATTTCGGCGAACAGGCTATCCATGTCGTTGAAATGCCGGAAAACGCTGCGCAGGCCGACGTGCGCGCGCTCGGCCACTTGTTCGGCAATCGGGCTGATCTGGCCTTCTTCAACCAGCGCCATCATGGCGGCGATGATGCGGTCCCGACTCTGTTGTGAGCGGCGACGGCGACCATCGGTCAGAGCGGGAGCTTCATCGACGAACATGCCGTATCGTAACAAAGAAAATCAGTTCGACCAATAGACATAGGTCTCTCCCGGTTTGGCCTTTGCCCCCAATGGCCGATCGATGGCGATCGGGGCGCGGAGCAGTGATTCCCACGCCGGCGGCATTTGTTCGGCATCATGCGCCTTCAGCTTGGCCAGCAGTGCCGTGACAATGGCCGGGTTGCTGGCTGCCACATCGGTTTGCTCGGTCGGATCGGCCTTGAGATCGAATAGCAGGTCCTTCCTCGGCAGATCGAGCGACTGCAATTTCCAGTCGCCATCGCGGACGACGCGATAGGCGCCGCTGCGCCAGAACAGGGTCTGGTGCGGCACACCGGCAGTGGCGCCGGTAACATAGGGCACAACATCGACACCATCGATCTTGCGATCGGTCGGCAATGGCGCGCCGGCGGCGGCGCTGGCAGTGGCATAGATATCGAAATGGCTGATCGGCGGCGCATAGCGCGTTCCGGCCGGAATCTTGCCGGGCCAGCGCATCATGAACGGCACCTTGGTGCCGCCTTCGAAAAAGGTCGCCTTCCAGCCGCGATAGGGCCGATTGATCTCGGGCAGACCAATGTAGTTGGCACCGCCACTGTCCGAAGAGAACATGATGACGGTATTGTCGTCGAGCCCTTGCGCTTTCAGTTCGGCCATCACCCGGCCGACACCGCGATCGACGGCGCGGATCATCGCGGCATAGACCCGCAGGCGGTGATCCTTGATCTGTGGCAGCGCGTCGTAATCGGATTTGAGCGCCTGCAATGGCGTGTGCGGGGCATTATAGGCCAGATACATGAAGAAGGGCCGGTTACGATTGGCGCGAATCCCGGCAAGCGCCTGTTCGGTCATGTAATCGGTCATGTAGCGATCGGGCGCAAAACGTTCGCCGCCATTGAACTGTACGGCGAAGGGCAGATTGGCCCAGAGATATTTGTCGATCGGATCAAAATCCTGTTTCGAATTGACGACATTGGGGTCGTTCTCGGGCAGGAACTTCATGCCGCCGATCATGAAACCCAGACTTTCGTCGAAGCCCTGCTCCTCGGGACGCATCCCCTTGTCCTCACCCAAATGCCATTTGCCGAGGTGGATGGTGTGATAGCCGCGCGATTTGAGCTGTTCGGCAACGGTGATTTCGCTGGCCGGCATGCCCTTGCCGCCGGGCAGTGCCGATCGCTCGGCGGCGGCCTCGTCAAACAGCGGCTTGTTCGGCGAATCGCTTTCCTGATGGGCGATGTTGCGCGCGAACATGTGATCGACGCGGAACATCGAGATCGGGAACCATTTCGGCAGATTGGGGTCGGTCGGCGTGAATTCGTAGCCAAAGCGCGTCGCGTACCGCCCGGTCATCAGCGCCGCCCGCGAGGGCGCGCAGGTCGCGTTTCCGGCATAGCCATTGGTGAAGGTCACGCCTTCGTTGCCGATCGCATCGATGTTGGGGGTCGTCACACCGCCGGCGCCGGTGCCGGTCAGGCTGATGTCATTGATGCCGAGATCATCGGCCATGATGAGGATGATGTTGGGCGGCCGCGTGCCGGCAGGCGCGGTTGTTGGCCCTTGGGCCCAGTTGATCGCTTGGGGTGGCGCGATCGGCGGCGCCATCCAGCCGGCGAGGTGCAGCTTGATATAGTCGCGTGATGCGACGATGCCGACCCCGGCAACGACGACAGTGCCGAGCAGCAATTTGGCCCAGGTTTTCATGGTCAGGTCCTCAGCCGCGGGGCTTTTCGAAATTGCGCCAGCCAGCATAAAGCAGTGCGGCCATCACCGCTTCGGCGATCATCGGCGGCAGCGCCGTCGGGCCCATGCCGTCAAAGATGAGGCTGAGGAAGCGACCGAAAAGCGCGATGCAGACGAGCAACATCGGCACCAGCAACGGTTGCGCCTTTCGCGTCCAGGCGCCGATGAAGGCGAAAACCGACGCGCCGATGAAGAAGCCCGAAAAATCGGCGCGGATCGTGGCGAGCCCCTGGCTACCGATCGGTTCGATATAGAATGCGAGGCCCAGTTTGGCCGGCGCGAGCAGGAAACCGACACCGATCAGCCCCATCAGAATACCAACAAGGCCGATGGCATAGCGCAACGCATTCTGCATTCTTCGTCTCCCCCACTGTGCAGTCCCGTCACCGCCAGCGTCTGCATGGTGGCACATGATAAGGTCATTTGACCATCAACGCAATATTTCGGCATTGATTACGCCATATTTTTGCGTCATGCTGTCGGCAGACACCGACAAAAGGCGGGACACCATGGGGCGGATGGGCAAATTGCTGTTGGGCGCGGTGGCGCTGGCGGCCGTCGCTGGCGTCGCCATCAAGGCGTTCCAGCCGCAAATCGGCACGATGATGCTGGCGCGGGTCGCCAAGGAGCGCGCCGGGCGCGACGCCACCATTGGCCTGCCCGATGGCCTGCACGTCATCCTGTGCGGCAGTGGCTCACCCCTGCCCGACCCCAGCCGCGCCGGGCCGTGCACCATGGTGATCGCCGGACCGCACATCTACGTCGTTGATGCCGGCGAAGGTGGCGCGCGCAACCTGACACTGATGGGCCTGCCAACCGGGCGTATCGAACGACTGTTCCTGACCCATTTCCATTCGGACCATATCGATGGCCTGGGCCCGATGCTGCTGCTGCGCTGGTCGGGCAAGCCCAATCTGGCACCACTACCTGTCGCCGGGCCGCAAGGCGTCGAACACATCGTTGCGGGCTTTGCCGAGGCCTATGCGCAGGACAATGGCTATCGCACCGCGCATCACGGCGCGGCATTGATGCCGCCCAGCGGCGCCGGTGCCGTGGCAATGCCGTTCACCATCGCGAGTGCGCCTCTGGTTGTGTTCGATGACGGCGGGGTGCGGATTACCGCCTTTCCGGTCAACCACGAGCCCGTATCGCCCGCCGTCGGCTACCGCTTCGATTACAAGGGCCGTTCGGTGGTGATCAGCGGCGATACCGCGCCATCGGCTTCACTCGTTGCGGCGGCAAGGGGCACCGACCTTCTTGTTCATGAAGCCTTGCAGCCCAATCTCGTCGCACGGCTGACCGATGCGCTTGTTGCAAAGGGCGTCGCAAATACAGCGCAGATCACCCGCGACATCCTCAACTATCACACCAGCCCAGAGCAAGCCGCCGATGCTGCCAAGGCCGCAGGCGTCAAGCAGTTGCTGCTCAACCATATCGTGCCGCCACTGCCGATCAAATTCGCCTATCCGGCGTTCCTGGGTGACGCCCCTAAGCATTTCAGCGGACCGATCACCGTAGGCGAAGATGGCATGATCTTCACGCTGCCCGCCGGCAGCAGCGACATCAAAAAGGGGAAATTGCTGTGACCGACACCCCATACAAGATCTATGGCGCGCTCGGCTCGCCCTATTCGATGAAGATGCGCGCCGTGCTGCGCTATCGCCGCCTGCCGATGCTGTGGATTCACGGCGGCGGCGCGATGGCGGCGACCCATGGCAAGGTCAAGGCGCCGGTCATCCCGATCATCGAATATCCGGATGGCAGCTTCGCCAATGATTCGACGCCGCTGATCTATGATCTCGAAGCCCGTCATCCGGACCGCAGCATCGTCCCGCCCGATCCGGCGCGCGCTTTCCTCGCCCATCTGATCGAGGATTTCGGCGATGAATGGATGACCAAGGCGATGTTCGGCTATCGCTGGCTGCGCGAAATCGACCAGATCCAGATGAGCCGCTGGCTGGCGTTCGACCAGATGAAGGGGGGCGGCGTTGCGCAATCCCAGGCCGGCGCCGAAATGTTCCGCGCCCGCCAGGTCGGCCGCATGGGCATCGTCGGCTGCACCGAGGAAAACTTCCCGCTGATCGAGGCCTCCACCCGCGCCGT
>JAAFIT010000263.1:2714-4364 GCA_013298745.1 Sphingomonadales bacterium | reverse complement strand
GCAAAGGTCTTGTTGGACGTCAGGAAGATGTTGCGCGCCAGCTGCTGGCTGATCGTCGAGGCGCCCTGCACCGAACGCCCGGCGCGAAAATTGACGACAACGGCGCGCGCCATGCCGATCGGATCGACGCCGGGGTGCATCCAGAAGCGGCGGTCCTCGACGGCGATCATCGCACCGGTCATCGTCTTGGGGATGCGGGCATAGGGCAGCCACTCGCCATAGCTAGGGCCGAGCGAGACCAGCACGCTGTTGTCATCGCCGCGGATCTCGACCGACTGGCCGTTGGGCGAGCGCATCATCTCGTCGAAGCCGGGCAGCGAATTATAGGCAATGGCGACAGCCACGGCGAGCGCCAGCAGTGCGGCGAGGCCGACCAGAACCGTCGTCTTGACAACGAACGTCAGGAAACGCCGCACCAGCCCCGGCTGGGATGGTTTTGCACGACGGGGAGGAGCTTTAGCCACGGCGAAGGCAGATAGGGAGCCATTGCGGCAGCCACAAGGCGGCCAGCTTCAAACCGCGCTCAATTCACCGCAGCACAGCGACAGGCCGGGTCCTTGGGCAGCCTGACCGTCCGCATGCGTGCTGCCATGGCATCGTAAAGCAGCAAACGCCCGGCGAGAGTTTCGCCAAAGCCGGTGATCTCGCGGATCACCTCCAGCGCCATCATCGCACCGATAACGCCGGTCAGCGCGCCGATGACGCCGGTATCGGCACAACTTTGCCCTTCGCGATCGGCGGCAGCGCCGACGAGGCAGCGATAGCAGGGCAGGGCGGCGTCATGGCCCTTGAAGGTGGCGATCTGACCATCGAACGGCCCGACCGCACCCGAAACGAGCGGGATGGCGAGCGCCGTCGCCGCGTCCGAAACAGCCAGGCGCGTTGCAAAGCTGTCGCAGCCATCGGCAGTGGTGAACAGGATCTGCCGCTGCAGGTTGGACAGCGCGACATCATCGTCATCGATGACAGTCAGCCGGCCGACTCCAGCAGCAGCGAGATAGAGCAGGCACGGCGAGCCAAGCCCGCCGGCACCGACAACCGCAACGCTCGCCGCCTTCAGCAGCGCCTGGCCGCGTCCGCCGACCTCCCGCAGCACCAGATGGCGGGCATAGCGATCAAGTTCGTCGTCGGAAAAATCGCTCACGTGCCCGTCGAGCCGAACCCGCCAACGCCGCGCGCGGTATCGTCAAGGCTGGCAACGATGGTCAGCGCCGCGCGGGTGACGGCAGCGGGGACCAACTGGCAGATGCGCATGCCGCGTTCGATGGCGAAAGATTCGTTGCCAAGATTGATCAGCAGCGCCTTCACTTCGCCGCGATAATCGCTGTCGATGGTGCCGGGGCTGTTGGGCACAGTGATACCATGCTTCATGGCGAGACCGGAGCGTGGCCGCACCTGGACTTCATAGCCTTCAGGGATCGCCATGCAGAAGCCCAGCGGCACCGGAAAGCGTGCGCCAGGGGCGAGCATGTAAGTTTCGGTTACCGCTGCGACCGCATCCATCCCGGCAGCGCCCGTGGTCGCGTAATCGGGGAGAGGCAGGCCTTGGCCATGCGGCAGAATTGTAATCGGAATGGCAATCATGCGTCGAATGTTTCCGTGATGGCACGCACCAGCCGCGCAGCGATATCGGTCTTGGAACCCGCGCCC
>JAAFIT010000263.1:0-2704 GCA_013298745.1 Sphingomonadales bacterium | reverse complement strand
TTTCGGCGGCAAAGCCGATGACAAGGCGCGGGCGGTGGGTGTGATGACCGACAGTCGCAAGGATATCGGGATTTTCAACCAGCGTCAGCGCCGGCGGCGCGTCACCCGATTTCTTGAGCTTTTGCCCGGCCGCCTGGACGCGCCAATCGGCGACCGCAGCCACCATCACGGCGATATCGGCGGGCAATGCGGCTTCGACTGCGGCCGCCATGTCGCGCGCGCTCGTCACATCAACGCGATCGACGCCGGCGGGGGTGGGCAGCGCGACCGGGCCAGCAACCAGCGTCACTTTCGCTCCCGCCTCGGCCAATGCTGCCGCGATGGCAAAGCCCTGCTTTCCCGACGACCGGTTGCCGAGGAAGCGGACGGGATCAATGGCTTCATGGGTCGGCCCGGCAGTGACAATGGCATGTTTGCCGACAAGCGGTTTTGGTCCGAACTGCGCGGCGATGGCCGCCATGATGGCGTGGATCGTCGGCAAGCGGCCGGGGCCGAACTCGCCGCATGCCATCTCGCCATCATCGGGCGTCATTACCGTCACCCCGTCGCTGTGCAGCGTGGCGAGATTGCGCTGGGTGGCGGGGTGCAGCCACATCCGCACGTTCATCGCCGGCACCATCAGCACCGGTGTATCGGTCGCGAGCAGAAGCGTTGTCGCCAGGTCATCGGCACGCCCAGTGGCAGCGCGCGCCATCAGATCGGCAGTGGCCGGGCAGACAAGGATCAGATCGGCCGAGCGGCTGAGCGCGATATGGCCCATCGTCGCTTCATCCTCGAGATCCCAGAGCGATGTTCGCACCTTGGCTTCGGCCAGCGCGCTGAGCGACAGCGGGGTCACGAAGCGCGCGCCATTTTCGGTCAGCACCGGAGTGACGCGCGCGCCGGCGCGGCGCAGTTCACGCACAAGTTCGAGCGACTTGAAGGCCGCGATGCCGCCACCGACGATCAGGAGGATGGTTTTGCCCTGCACGAAATGCGGTTTAGCGCGGGCGTTGCAGCGTGTCGAATATGGCGCGTGGCGGCCACCATCACGGCGGAACGGATTTCGTCATGACTTTGACCAATTTCGGGCATTGTCCATGCGATTGCCGGTTCATCTTTTCACACGCTGTAAGCAAATTGCCGGCAGGCCGGCGGATGACATTGTCGATATTTACTGTTGGCAATTTCCCCGCTAGCCTGCGACAAATTGTACCGAGTGGGGACGAGGTTTCGGCGGGCGAGTGGCTCGCAGACGCGCATCAAGGGAAGAGGGGAGACGAAAATGGCTGAAGATTGGGCACTCGACGTCAAGAAATATGTGCCGAACGCCGACGACGGCGTCATCGCCGCGATCGTGCGCTATTGCGGCATCGCATTGCGCAGCAAGGACGCATCGCTCGTCTCTTTCACCGATTCGGTTGAAACCGATCGCGTCCGCGAAAACTATTGCAAGAAGAAGCTTGGCCTGACCGATCCCGATAGCGTGATCGATGCTGCCATCGCGGCTGTCGGTCAGCGCATGTCGGGGGACAACACCCGCAACCGCGTCACGGTTTACTATCTGCTTGCCGAACATTTCGGCAAACTTGGGCTGTTCGGCGCAGGTTCGACCGATACTATGCCGCTGGGCCTGATGACGGCACCGGAAGAAAAGCAGCGCGGTGTCGCTGCGACCGGTTGGGGTGATTATCTTCCGCTGGCCGTTCTCGTCCTCGGTGGTCTCGGCATCCTCTCGATGCTCGGCCGCAAGGAAGTTCCGGTCGCTGCACCCGCACCGGTTGTCGCTGCGGCTCCGGTCGTTGAAGCCATCCCTGATGGCGCCGGCATCACGACTGCCGTCGTTGACGGCAAGCCGATGGTTTCCGTCTATTTCGATACCGCCAAATACGACATCTATCCCAATTTCGAAGCGCGCACCGAAGCGGTCCGCACCTATCTGGCAGCTCACCCCGATAGCCATCTCCAGATTTCGGGGTTCAATGATCCGCGCGGTGACGCGGCGTTCAATGCCGAATTGTCGAAGAACCGCGCCTTTGCTGTTCGCGACGGTCTCGCCAAATTGGGCGTCCCGGTGGCCGTGATGGATCTGGTCAAGCCGGCCGACAACACCGACACGACCGACAGCTATGCGGTTGCCCGCCGTGTCGACATCACCATCGTCGATGGTCCGGTTCCGGCCGCCGAAGTTGCCTCGGAAAGCGCCGAAGTCGCCGCTTCACCCGTCGCGCAGTAACGTCGGATCAACCCAACCAGTGCATCGCCGCCGCGCCCGCCGCGGCGGCGATTGCCAACCAGCCGGTTGACCAGCCACCTGTCTTGCGCGTCGGCAGCGGTGGCAAGGGCGGACCTTCGGGGGCCGCGCCTGGAATCGGATTGGCAGCGACATACTGCCGGAACAGCCGTGGCAGTTCGGCAAGCGCCCGGACATTTTCGACCAACCGATCGGCGATGATCGCCTCCGGGCCCATTTCGTCGCGCACCCAGTCGGCGACATAAGGCTCGGCGACTTCCCACATGTTGACGTGTGGATCGAGCGTCAGCGCGACGCCTTCGACCATCACCATGGTCTTTTGCAGCAGCAGCAGATGCGGCTGTACCGCCATGTCGAAGCTGCGGGTGATGGCGAACAGCCCGTCGAGCAGCTGAGTGATGTTGACGTCCTTGGCGCGTTTGCCGCGAATCGGCTCGCCGACCGCCCGCAGCGCCGTGGCGACCGCCGCGA
>JAAFIT010000262.1 GCA_013298745.1 Sphingomonadales bacterium | reverse complement strand
CGCCTCGGTCAACGGCCCGAAGTTGCCGGTCTGCAACTCCGCCGACATGGCGAGCTTGCGTTGCAGTTCCTGCACGAGGAAGCGCGGGTTGTTCGGGCTGCTGCGGCGCAAAGTCGGCCGGTCAAGTGGGTCCTTGGCCGGGATCGGCGGCCGCGGCACCGCCGTGCCATTTATGAAACCGTCAACCTTGGCGCGGAAGGCATTCATGTCGATCGCTACCGGATCGGGCTTCCGCCCCGGCGCCCACTCCTTATGCCCAATGCAATTGGCGGCGGGCAGGCCCAGATGCTTGAGGATTGCCGCGACGCCGCGCTGATAAGCATCGAGCTGCACCGCCGGCCAGGGTTCGTGCTTCGCGTCGCCGGGCGGGAAGCCGACGTTCTCGGCCTCGATCCCGATGAAATGGGTGTTGCCGGCGGTGATACCGGCAAAACTGCCCTTGCCGGCATGCTGTGCCTTGCCGGCCGCGATGATGTAAAAGGTTCCGTCACGACCGAGGCCGAGCTGCGACAAGGGACCTGACAAGTCCGAACGCCCGTCGGTGACGACCTTGAGGCTCGGGTAATTGCCGTTACGGCTGCCGGCAGTGTGATGGCAGATAACCCCCTTGATGTCGCCAACATCACCAAGGCCGCGGTTCGGCCAACCGGGAACTTCCGAAATCTTCAACCCGGCATCGCTGAGGACGCGTGCCAGCCAGATCAGCGAAAACGCCATCAGGCTTCTCCCCCGAACGTGACGGGCAGGTCCTCATCGCGCGTCGGCTCGGCAGCCGCAAAATCGATGTCGCAGCCGTCGGCTTCGCTGTCGATATCATGATCGTGTGTCGGTTCAGGCGGCAGGCTCATGAAAATGTTCCCCCTCGCGGCGTGGCAACAGTACTGAATTCTACCCTGATTCGTTGCGTCCGCAAGGCTGCGTTACGGTGCCCATTGATCATGGACGATGCCGACGAGCCGCCATTGCCCGTCGACCGGAACCATTATCAGTCGTAACGCCGACCAGTCGGTGGCGTCGGCGCCTTGCCGAAGATATTCGATCCTGGTGGCGCCGGGGTAAATCGTTGCGGCATTATCGATCGTCGTCCCGCGGTTTGCCACCGCATTTTCGCTGACCGTCGCAACGCTATAGTCATGATCGACAATATAGCGGCGCGCATAGTCCGCCCCGTTTAGCTCGATGGGGTCGCCGCTGGCCTCGGCATCCCCCCAATGGCGAACCTGGGGATCGTGCCACAGGGCCGCGACTTCGGCAGCGGTCAATCGCACGTCGGTATCGACATCGACAAAGGCGCTCGGCGAAAGCCTGACCCCGTTGGGGTGGACCAACGCTGCCAGCGCCGGACCGTCGCGCGCCTGCAAGGCGGCGACTATTCGATCGGCGGTGGCGCGGGCGTCATCGCGTTGGGCGGCGACGGCCGGAGGCGGCGTTGCTGCCGCTATGGCAGGAAGCGTCTTCGGCGTTTCGTGGTCGCGACCGAGCATCAGCCAGCCCAGAACGAGCAGCAAGATGGCGCCAGCCAGCGCAACCTGCCATCGCCGCGACGTCATGCGGCCTTACACCGCCAGGACGATCTTGCCGACGTGCGTCCCAGCCTCCATCCGCCGATGCGCTTCGGCGGCTTCGGTGAGTGGAAACACCCGGTCGGTCACCGGGGCGATCCGCCCGGCTTCGAACTCCGGCCAGATGACGCCTTCCAGCGTTTCGGCGATCGCCGTCTTGAAGGCGATCGGGCGCGGCCGCAGCATCGAACCGGTCAGCGTCAGCCGCTTGCGCATCACCGCCACCAGATCGAGATCGGCACGCGGCCCGCGCTGGAAGGCAATGCTGACATGGCGGCCATCATCAGCAAGGCACTGGATGTTGCGCGGCACATAATCACCACCGACCATGTCGAGCACCAAATCGACGCCGCGCTTGTCGGTAATCCGCGCCACTTCGGCGACGAAATCCTGGGCGTTGTAATCGATAGCGTGTGCGGCACCGAGCTTGAGCGCGGCGGCGCATTTGTCGGCGCTGCCGGCAGTAATGATGACGGTCATGCCCAGCGCCGTCCCAAGCTGAATCGCGGTGACGCCGATGCCGCTGGTGCCGCCATGAACCAGCAACGTTTCGCCGGGCCGGGCATGACCGCGATCCATGACGTTCGACCAGACGGTGAACCAGGTTTCGGGCAGACCGGCCGCGTCAACCATCGTCATGCCGGCGGGAATGGCGAGGCACTGGCCGGCCGGCGCGGTGCAATATTCAGCATAGCCGCCGCCGGCGACAAGCGCACAAACGGTGTCGCCGACGCGCCAGCGCGTCACATCGGCGCCAAGTGCGACGATGGTGCCGGCAATCTCCAGCCCCGGAATCGAAGGCGTGCCGGGCGGCATCGGATACAGCCCCATGCGTTGCAGCACATCGGGGCGGTTGACACCGGCGGCGGCGACCTTGACGAGGACCTCGCCAGGGCCAGGCGACGGCACCGGCCGGGTGACGGGGACAAGCACCTCTGGCCCTCCCGGCGCTGCGGGGTCGATGGCGGTCATGATCTGGGGGATGGTCATAGGCCAACTCTGACATGCCATTGCGTCGGGTCAATGGGGCAAGCGCGTTGGCGGATCTTCGGACACGAGCGCACGCCATGCGAAGGATTGCAATTCTGAACGAATCACGGCAACATTCGTTACTGTCGCGAACCTTTGGTTCGGGCGCTTTCTGGATTGTTTTTGGGGGATAAGATGATCACGACACTACGCGCCGCAGGCGCATCGCTTGTTTTGCTTGGTATGGCTGCGGCGACGCCTGTGGCTGCCGTCACCATTGATTTCTCGACACTGGCAGCCGGGACGGTTGTCGATACCCAGTTTGCTGGGTTGACCTTTTCGTTGGCTGGCGGACCATCGACCGCATCTGCGCCAATCGTCGGATATGGCTTTTTCGATTCCGTGCTGTCGCTCAACAACTCCGGCGTCTACGGTTTCAACACGGATGGCTATCCCACTGGCGGCTGGTTGACGGTCGATTTCGCCGCGCCGACCAGCGGCATCTCGTTTACGTTCAATAACTATGGCACCGGCAATGGCTCATCGGCATCGTTCTACGATGCCAGCGATACGCTGCTTGGTAGTCTGGCAGTCGACGGCCAATTTGGGTTTGCGTCGTACAGCTTCGGCGGTTCAGGCGTGAAGAAGCTGGTGTTCAGCAACGGCAGCGGCGGCAATTATAACTGGATCTTCGGTGTCGGCCAGTTGACCTATGGCGCTGTGCCCGAGCCGGCAAGCTGGGCGATGTTGATCGCCGGCTTCGGCCTGGTTGGCGCAGTTGCACGACGCAAGCGGGCTGTCGTCGCCGCCTAATATATACCGACACTCGACTGAGCATTTGCGGCCGGTGCCCGTTTGGGGTGCCGGCCGCATTCGTTTGCGCCGCCGATACCGCGCGCTTGACGATCGGTGCACCACAAATCACGGTATGCCGATGTTTGACGAAGCCGATCTGCCCCGCCGCAAGTCCGACCTCCTTGCCGATCTCGCCCGCGAGGACCTCGACAAGCTGTCGATCGCCGAGCTTGATGAGCGCATTGCCGGGCTGGAGGCGGAATTGATCCGCGCCCGTAGCAAGCGCGAGAGCGCTGCCGCCTTTCGCGCCGCTGCCGACAGTCTGTTCAAGAAGTGACGGCAATCGTTCGTCCTGAGCGTGCCGCATGACCGGCTCGCAGGATTTCGCCGCCGATCCGCGCAATGATCACCTGCTGATCTGGCTCAACGGCCATCTCGTCAGCCGCGCCGACGCTCTGGTTTCGGTTTTCGATGCCGGATTCGTGCTCGGCGACGGCGTCTGGGAAGGTCTGCGCCTCCACAATGGCCGGCTGCTGTTTCTCGATGCGCATCTCGATCGGCTGTTCGCCAGTGCCGCGGCCATCGGACTCGACATGAAGCTGTCCCGCGCCGATTTCGTGGCGGCACTTGCTGAAACCCGCGCCGCCAATGGCATGACGCATGGCGCGCATCTGCGGTTGATGGTGACGCGCGGCGAAAAAAAGGCCGCCAATCAGGATCCACGCAATGCGCTGGGCCGGCCGACCGTGGTCATCCTCGCCGAATACAAACAACCAGCACCGGCGCTGCGCACGGCCGGGCTGCGGCTGCATACGGCCAGTATCCGCACGACGCCACCCAGCATGTTCGATATGCGGATCAATTCGCACAGCCGGTTGCCGCTGATTCTAGCGCTGAACGAAGCCATTGCCGTCGGTGCTGACGAGGCCCTGATGCTCGATCCGGCCGGCAACATCGCCAGCTGCAACGCCACCAATTTCTTCTGGGTTAAGGACAGCCAACTGCGCACCTCCTCCGGTGCCTTCTGCTTCAACGGCATCACCCGGGCCAATGT
>JAAFIT010000261.1 GCA_013298745.1 Sphingomonadales bacterium | reverse complement strand
ACAAGCGTCGGCGCGCCGATGCTGTTGCTGTAGCTGGCCTTGGCGATATCGACCGTGTTGCCGACCGGCGGCAGCCTGCCATCCGGCCCCGGCTTGCGGTCACCCGCCCATTTCACTTCATAGACCTTTTCCTGGGTCTTGCCGTCGGCACCGAGCCAGCCCTTGATGACCTGCACCCGGTCGAGATTGGCGCCATCGGGGTCCTTCATCGCCGCGATCAGGAAGGTCGCGGGCTTGCCGGCTGGCGCCGCCTTCAGATCGCCGCCCATCGGCACGCCCTTGGCATAGCCCACCTTCGCCACATCGCCCGCCGCATCGGCGTCGGCGAAATCATAGCCGCCGAAGAACCTTACCGTCATACGCGGCCCGGTGGTGGAGAAGGTTTCACGCCGCATCATCGCGTCCCAGATCGCGGTACGGCTGTTCGATGTCGCCCAGACGCCGGTATAGCCCGCCGCCGCTTGTTCCCAGCTGCGGTGCCCGCCGGGGCCAAGGCCGCCGACCACCACAGGCGTCCAACGGCCCGGGCGTGGCTCGACGCTCTTGAACTTGCCCCAGAAATTGTCTTCCTCGGCGGTCATCAGCCCGGTGTGGGTGTCTGTTCCCGATTCGGCGCCATATTTGAACGGGTTGGTGCCCAGCTTGGCTTCGATCTTCAGGCCGTTCTTCAAGGCTTCGCGATAATATTCGGTGCGCACCATGCCCGGCGATTTGACAACGCCGTTGAGATTGCCGGTGTCCCACATATCCCAGCTGGCGAATTCATCGGCGGGTGACAGGCTCGGGTGGCTTTCGCTCTGGCCCTTCATCTGGGTCAGTTCGAACAATCGCTCCCAGCGCTGGCGAGCCTTGGCATAATCCGCCGTCATCGGCGTGCCGTCGAACTGCTGTTCCTCGAACATCCGGCCGTTCGAAAGATTGCCGTTGTGCGGAATCGCCAGCACCTTGCCGCCGGTGCGCTTCTCGTAACTCGCCATCCACTCCCACAGCTTGGCCGGGTCTTCGGTTTTGAAGGTGGTGAGCGGCAGCATCATCTTGGCCTGGCGGGCGCCATCGCGATAAACCACGTTGCGGTGCAAATTGTCGCCGCCGCCGGCATTGCTGGTCCATTCATAGCCGATAAAGGCGGTGAACTTGCCGGGGTTGTTGTATTTGTCGGCGATATCGGCGGTCTTCCACCACGCCGAAACCATCCAGCGCGGGTTTTTCAACTGTGTCGGCAGTTTGCCGTTCGACTGGCGATCAATCAATTCGAGCACAGTCTTCTTGCGGGCCATTTCATCGTCGCCCTTCATCGCCTCGTACATCTGGTTGAGGAAGGGATCGGCGATCATCTTGGGATTGCCCGCGGCGATTTCGTTGATCGTCCCCATGCCATCGCTATGATCGGCGATCACCATCCAGTCGAGCGGGCGGCGCAGCTTGACCATCTGCCCGGTGTTGGACTTGATCTCCGCCCCGCTCGCCAGCCGGAAGGCATCCTCGGGCGAGGTGACGGCGCCATCGAGCCCGGCATCGGCCGACCAGCCGGTATGGACGTGCGTGTCACCGAAATAGGCATGCTCGGGATAGGCGGTGTTGACGATGCCCGCCTCGGCGTCGGACTTTGCCGCGTCGCGCTTGGCGATCTTGTCGCATCCGGCCAGCGTCATCAGGCTGACACCCGCCAGCACCGCCGCGAACTTCCTGATCGTCATGCTTGCTCCCCTCAGCGCTCTATTGCTCGAAAGTTTAGTCCGACCAACCCCCGGACATTGTCCAATAAATGGCAAAGACGCAGCTCATTGTGCGGACGCAAGCTGCGCGATCACCCGGCCATTTTCGATACTGATGCGCGGCGGCGGTCCCAGACGCAGGCCCCGGCCATCGGCGCTGCGTCCTGTACAAATATTGAAGCGATAGCCGTGCCAGGGGCAAGTGACATTGCCGTCACCGTCAACCGCGCCGTCGAGCGGCCCCAGCCAGTGCGGGCAATTGAGGCTGTGGGCGAGCAGCGCGTTGTCATGGCGGACAAGCTGGAAGCGCCCGCTGCCCAGGTCAAAGGCCAAGGGCAGTTGCAAGGCGGCTTCGGGGCCAAGGTCGACCCGGGTCGGTGCCCGCGGCCGAGGCGCCAGTGCCGCCTCGCGCGCCACCATCATCGCCTCGTCCTCGTCCCACAGCCGCTCATAGATGGCGACAAAGGCCGCACCGATCATCGCCAGCCGGTCGGGGTCGGTTTCGGGGACATGATAGTCGACGACGACATCGGTCTGGTGCGCAGCGCGCGGCGTCACCGACACGCGGATTTCGCTACCGGTGCCGAAACCGGCTTCGGTTACCACGCGATAGCCGCTGGTATCGGGCGCCATGACCAGCTTCAGGACCTGCGGTGCGTCGCTGCCGGCATTGACCAGCCGGACCCGCCAGCCATCGCTATCCTCGTTAACCAGCTCGCACGCCGCAAAGCTCGAGGCGTGCAGTGCCGGCAGATGCTCCCAATCGAGCACATTCTCGCGAATCCGCGCGACGCTGGCGGCGACGGAACGGCGATAGGTGCCGGCAAGGTGCAAAACGGTCATGGGCGAAGTGTTGGCGCCCCCGCGCGCTTGCCGCAAGCGATTCGCGTTGATTTAAGCGCCTCCGGCGGCTGGGGCCATGGGCCCCAGACCCCAATAACTCCCGCGTTACGGGGCAGGCTTCGTTGCGGCCATCAAGCAACTGGGGTTTGGGGCCGATGGCCCCAACCGCCGGAGGCTCATCTCAATCCAGTTCAGGCGACGACGCGGCGATACAGATGCCAGGTGGCATGACCGAGCACCGGCAGCACGACGAGCAGCCCGAGGAACAGCGGCAGCATGGCAATGAACAGCGCCGCCGCGATGAATGCCGCCCAGCCGAGCATGATGACGGTGTTCGATCGCACCGTCGCCAGGCTGACGATGATCGCGGTGATGAAATCGACTTCGCGATCGACGAGCAGCGGCAGGCTGATGACGGTGATCGAATAGAAGGCCAGCGCCATCAGCGCGCCGACGACGCTGCCGAAGGCGAGCATGGCGAGGCCGGTGCCGGTGAGGAAAATCCCCAATCCGGCGCCGCTCGATTCGGCCCCTGCCATGAACACTGCGAAAATGCCGTGGGCGATCATCAGCCAGAAGGCGAAGGCGACGAAGACGATCACCCCGATGCTGACGATCTGCTCATCGCCATGGCCGCGCAGCGCGCCGAGCACCGCGCTCCATTTCATCGGCAGCCCGGCCTCGCGTCGGCGGCTGACTTCATACAGGCCGACCGCGGCAAACGGCGCCAGCAGTGGAAACCCCGCCGCCGCCGGCCCCAGCCAGCCATAATGGCCGCGTGCGAACAGCACGAAATAGAGCAGCAGCCCGGCAACGACATAAATGGCGCCGAAGAAGAGCCCGAAGATCGGATAGGCGCGATAATCCTGCCAGCCCGCCGCCAGCGCGGTGCGCAGATCGGCCACGGTGAGGTTTTTCGCAACGCTGACTGGCGCAACGCGCGCCTGCCCGCTTTTGATGGGGCCGCTCTGCGTCTGGCCGACCTTGTCCATCTCCCGACCTCCCTCAGCCGATTTGGAGAATGGTGCGCCAACTCTGGGCCAGCAGCAAGCGGCGTGCTATTTGCGCCTGCCGGTCTTGGCCTCGAACAGGCTGGCGAGCTGGTCGATGATGGTGCCGCCCAGTTGCTCGGCGTCCATGATCGTCACCGCTTTGGCGTAATAGCGTGTCACGTCATGGCCGATGCCGATGGCGATCAGTTCGACCGGCGATTTGCTCTCGATATGCTTGATGACCTGGCGGAGATGGCGTTCGAGATAATTGCCGGTGTTGACGCTGAGGGTTGAATCATCGACCGGCGCGCCGTCTGAAATCACCATCAGGATGCGGCGGTCCTCGCGCCGCGCCAGCAGGCGATCATGCGCCCACAGCAGCGCCTCGCCGTCGATGTTTTCCTTCAAAAGGCCTTCGCGCATCATCAGGCCGAGGTTCTTGCGCGCCCGGCGCCACGGTGCATCGGCCTGTTTGTAGACGATGTGGCGCAGATCGTTGAGCCGGCCGGGCTTGACCGGGCGATTGTCCGCCAGCCACTTCTCACGCGCCTGTCCGCCCTTCCAGGCGCGGGTGGTGAAGCCCAGAATCTCGGTCTTCACCGCGCAGCGTTCCAGCGTGCGGGCGAGAATATCGGCGCAAATGGCAGCGATCGAAATCGGCCGGCCGCGCATCGATCCCGAATTGTCGATCAACAGCGTCACCACCGTGTCGCGAAACTCGGTATCGCGCTCGACCTTGTAGCTCATCGCATAGGCCGGGTTGGTGACGATGCGGACGAGGCGGGCGGCATCGAGCAGCCCCTCCTCCTGGTCGAAATCCCAGCTGCGGTTCTGCTGCGCCATCAGCCGGCGT
>JAAFIT010000260.1 GCA_013298745.1 Sphingomonadales bacterium | reverse complement strand
GCATCGCCCAAGGCGACCCTGCCGGTGCTGGTGCTGCCCGATGGCCGGGTGATCGATGAAAGCCTCGATATCATGCACTGGGCGCTCGAACAGGCCGATCCCGAAGGCTGGCGCGAGGATCTGGATGCCGAATTGATCGCGCGCTTCGATGGCGATTTCAAATATCACCTCGATCGCAGCAAATATCCCGAACGCCACGGCAGTGACCCTGCAGCCCATTATGCTGCAGCATTGGCGATCCTGATGGGCTTAGAAGCCGGCCCGTTGCCGACCGGGTTCACCGCCGCCGCCATCCTGCCCTTCGTCCGCCAATTCGCTGCCATCGACAGTGCGCGTTTCGCTGTTCAGCCCTTGCCAAAGGTGCAGCATTGGCTTTCCGCCTTTGCAGCATCGCCGCTTTTTGCTGCAGCCATGCTGCGGCTGGCGCCGGGCCAGCGCGCCGCCTTCAATCGCGATGCGGCCGGCTTGTCCGCTCCGGCAGCCGCACCAGAATCAGCGCCGCCACCACCAGCGCCGCCCCGGTAATCGCCAGCGCGCCGGGGATCTCGCCGAAACGCAGCGCGCCGACGGTTGCGCTGATCGCCGGCTGGATGAGCAGCGACAGCCCGACCACCAGCGGCCGCAAATGGCCGACGGCATAGACCACCAATCCTTGCCCGATGACCTGGCTGCCGATCGCCAGCATCAGCAACGGCGTCCAGTTACCCGGCCAGATCGGTCCGCTCGACAGCGCCAGCGGCAGCAGCGCCAGCGCGCCGGCTGTGGTCGATAGCGCCAGCAGCGGCAGCGCCGCAATGCGGCCGCGCACGCGATCAACGACGATCAGATAGCCGGTGTAGAAGATCGCCGCGGCAAGGCAGAAAAGATCGCCGATGACATGCTCGGCCGACATTTCGGCGCTCTGCCCCACCAGCAGCAGCGTGCCGATGAAGGCGAGCGCAATGGCGATCAGCGCCCTTCGTCCCGGCCGCTGGCGCAGCACCGTGAACCCCCAGATCGGCAGCAGGAAACTGGCCGCGTTGGACAACAGCGTGGCATTGGCCATCGTCGTGCGCAAAATGCCGAGATGCCAGACGGCAAGATCGCCGGCAAAGAACACCCCGGCGAGCGCAATCGCAGCGACGGTGCGGCGATCAAGTCCTTGCGTGACCGCCGCATTGGAGCCCGCGACGATGCGGGCGAGGACGAGCAGCGGGATGATCGCCAGCGCCAGCCGCCAGAATGCCGAGGTGATTGGCGGCACATCGGCAAGCCGCACCATCCATGGCCCGAACGCCAGCATGGCGCTGCCGGTCAGCATCGCCGGAAAGGCGAAGCGCGGCGCGGCTTTGGCGGGACGATCGATCATCGCCAAGGGCCGTAGCGGCAAACGCCCGGCGATGAAATGCCGATGCTTCCCTGCAAAAGCGAAACCGCCTAACCGGTGCGGGAATCATCTTGTGGAGTGCCCGATGCGTTATCCGTTGCTGCTTGCCGCTGCCTTGCTGTTGCCGGCGCCCTTGCTGGCCCAAAATGCTGCGCCGATTGTCCTCGTGGAAACAGCGGTGCCCGCCGATGTCGCGCTCGCCAACTTCTTCGATGCCTATGACAAGGCGCAACTGGCGCGCAGCCCGCAGGGGCAGAGCTATCGCGGGATCAAGACCGATTATGGCAAGTGGAACGATGGCAGCGACGCCGCCGCCATCGCCAATCACGCCGCCGACATGCAGGCGCTCGCCGATATGCGCGCCCGCTTTGCAAACGCCAATCTCAACCCCGATTCGCGGCTGTCCTACCGTCTGTTTGAAAAGGCCATGCTGCGCCGCGATGCCGGCTTCAGATATCGCCACAACGGCTATGTCTTTGATCAGATGAACGGCGCACAGAGCGAGTATCCGGCATTCCTGATCAACATCCATGGCGTGCGCAGCAAGAGCGATGCGGAAGCCTATGTCAGTCGGCTGCGCGGCATCGCGGCGGCGCTCGATCAGGACATCGCCACCAGCAAAACGCGCGCGAAGGCCGGCGTCATGCCGCCGAAATGGGTCTATCCCTTCGTCATCTCCGACGCGCGCAACGTGCTGAAGGGCGCGCCGTTCGAAACCGGCGCCGGCGATTCGGCGCTGCTCGCCGATTTCAAGGCGAAAGTGGCAAAGCTCGACATTCCCCAGGGCGAAAAGGACGCGCTTGTCGCCGCCGCCAATGCTGCGCTGCTGACCAGCGTCAAGCCGGCCTATGAACGGCTGATCACCGCGATGACGGCGCAGGAACGCCAAGCCGGCACCATCGATGGCGTCTGGCGCTTCAAGGATGGCGCCGAATATTACGCCACCAATCTCGCCAACTACACCACGACGAACATGACCGCCGAGCAGATCCACACGCTCGGACTGGCACAGGTCGAGCGCATCCATGGCGAGATGCTCGCGATTGCCAAACAGGTCGGCTTCCAGGGCGACATCAAGGCCTTTCTCGCCCGGATGCGCGACGACAAGAGCTTCATCCTGCCCGATGGCGATGCCGGCAAGGCCGAATATCTTAGCCGAGCCAACGCCTTCCTCGCCGATATCGGTCCCAAGCTGCCGAACTATTTCGCCAATCTGCCGAAGAGCCCGGTGGTGGTGAAGGCGGTCGAACCGTTCCGCGAGCAATCGGCCGGCAAGGCGTTTTACCAGTCGCCAGCTGAAGACGGATCACGCCCCGGCACCGTCTATGTCAATCTTTACAAGATGATCGACATGCCGACGATCGAGATCGAGCCGCTGATCTATCACGAAGGCATGCCCGGCCATCACCTCGAGCGCGCCAATTCGACCGAGCTGAAGAATGTTCCCGCCTTCCGCCGCTTCGGTGGCTTCACCGCCTATTCCGAAGGCTGGGGGCTCTATACCGAAAAGCTCGCCAAGGAGATGGGCCAGTATCGCGACCCCTACAGCGATTTCGGCCGGCTCCAGCTTGAACTCCACCGCGCTATCCGCCTGGTTGTCGATACCGGCATCCATTCGAAGCGCTGGAGCAAGGAAGATGCCGCGCGCTACACCCGCGAAAACAGCGCCGATCCTTTGGGCGGCATCGACAAGGCGATGGAGCGCTACACCGTGTATCCGGGGCAGGCGACCGCCTATATGGTCGGCCGCCTGAAGATCATGGAGCTGCGCGATCGCGCCCAGAAGGCGCTCGGGCCGGAGTTCGACATTCGCGATTTCCACAATGTCGTCCTGAAGACCGGCGCGGTGCCGCTCGACATCCTTGAAGAGAATGTCGACGCCTGGATCGCCAGCGGCATTGCAGCGGCATCAGAGCCTTGAGGTCTGTCCAGAACCGCTGTGAGGCGGTTCGCCATTGACTTTGCGGGGTGCTCCGCCACATAAAGCCGACGAAATCGCTCCGCTTTAGGACAGCCCTTGATTCGTCTCACCAATCTTGCCGATTACGCCGTGGTTGTGATGACCGCGGCGGCGCGTGAGCCGGGCGCCAAACTGTCGGCGGCAGCAGTCGCGGCCACGACCGGCATCCCGGCCCCGACAGTGGCGAAGCTGATGGGCACATTGGCGCGTGGCGGGTTGCTCATCGCGTCGCGCGGCGTTGCCGGCGGTTTCACACTGGCGGCGGCGCCTGGCGCGATCAGCGTCGCAGCGATCGTCGAGGCGGTCGATGGACCCATTGCGCTGACCAATTGTCTGGCGGGCGATGCGCATGACTGTGCGATCGAAGGCCACTGCGGCGTTCGCGGCCATTGGGGCCCGATCAATCGCGCGGTACGCGACGCCCTTGCCGCGGTGACGCTGGCGGAATTGATTCGAACGCCGGCGCCGAAAATGGTGCGGCTAGAGGTGAATGCATGACTGATAATGCCGCTCCGGTGATCGACGCAGAGGCTCGCGCCGCCGTCGCCGATCTCGCCACCTACAAATGGGGCTTCACCTCCGACATCGAATCGGAAATGGCCCCCAAGGGGCTGAACGAAGACACCGTCCGCTACATCTCGGCCAAGAAGGGTGAGCCGCAATGGCTGCTCGACTGGCGGTTGAAAGCCTTCCGCCGCTGGCTGACGATGGAAGCGCCCGATTGGGCCAAGCTCGATCTGGCGCCGATCGATTATCAGGACGCCTATTATTACGCGGCGCCCAAGGCCAAGCCGACGATCGGCTCGCTCGACGAGCTCGATCCCGAAATCCGCCGTACCTATGAAAAGCTCGGCATCCCCATCGCCGAGCAGGAAATGCTCGCCGGGGTCGAAGGCTCGCGCCGCATCGCCGTCGATGCGGTGTTCGACAGCGTTTCGGTGGCGACGACCTTCCGCGCCGAGCTGGAAAAGGCCGGGGTCATCTTCCGTTCGATTTCGGAAGCGGTGAAGGAATATCCCGATCTGGTGAAGAAATGGCTCGGCAGCGTGGTGCCGCAGCATGACAATTTCTTCGCCTGCCTCAACAGCGCGGTCTTT
>JAAFIT010000026.1 GCA_013298745.1 Sphingomonadales bacterium | reverse complement strand
GCCGCGTGCCGCCAAAACGCTCCAGCAAGGGGGACCAAGCATGACAGGTTTCAACATCGATGGCTTTGGCGAGAAATTGCTGCGCAAGTTCGCCGGGCAGACGTCGCGTCGTTCGATGCTGACCCGGCTTGGCGCCACCATCGTCGCAGCGCCGGTGTTCCCGCTGCTGCCGGTCAGCCGCGCCCATGCTGCCAAGCCCGAGCGCTCGGCCGAGGCCAAGACCAGCTTTGCCCGCAATGCCCAAACAAAGGACGACACCAAGTGCGATTACTGGCGCTATTGCGCCATCGATGGCTCGCTTTGCTCGTGTTGTGGCGGCGGCGTCAGTTCCTGCCCGCCGGGCGCCGAGCCATCGCCTGTGTCATGGGTCGGGACCTGCATCAATCCCGATGACGGCAAGGCCTATCTCATCGCCTATCGCGACTGTTGCGGAAAATCGACGTGCGGCCAGTGCGGTTGCGACAACAGCGACCGTGAAACGCCGCTCTATGTGCCGCAGCTCAACAACAACGTCATCTGGTGCTTCGGCACCAAGAGCATGGAATATCACTGCTCGACTGGCGTCCTCGTCGGCAAGGCGCAGTAAGCGCGCGGCGCGCACTCGCCATGGCAAAGTGGTTCAGCCTCGTAGCGGCAGCACTAGTGGCGGCTGGTGCCGCCGCGGCCGCGGTGGAGCCAGCGCTGACCGTCGCGCCGCCGCCCTATCCTCGCGAAATGGACTTGCCGCAATCCAATTATGTCGAACACTGCGGTGGTTGCCACGGCATCCAGGGCGATGCGGCGCCAGCCAATCTGCCGACACTGCGTGGCCGTGTCGGCTGGTTCATGTGCACCCCTGAGGCGCGAGCCTATCTGATGCGACTGCCCAATGTCGCGCGTTCGCGCATCACGGATAATCAGGATCTCGCTGAACTGCTCAACTTCATGGTCTTCGGGCTTGGCGGCAGCAGCGTTCCCAAGACTGCCAAGCCATTCACGGCCGACGAAGTGGCGCGGGAGCGGCCGAATGCCTATGACTCGGTCTCGCTGATCGAAACGCGCGCGAAAATCGTCGAATCCGTCATCAATCGTTGTGGCGCGCCCAAGTCGCTTCGGCTGCTGTATCCCGGTCAGCCGAAAGGCTGAATCATCGACGCACCATTGGCGTGACGGGACTTGCCAAATCGGGTGATGGCAGTCTTCATGCTGTCGGGATGACCCCTGAAGCAATGCTGGCGATGCATATGATCGGAAGACTCTTCGCAGGCAGCGTCGCACTGGCAGCCATTGCAGCGCCTGCCATTGCCGAAACCGTGCCGCCGGGACTTCAGACCGAGGCGCGAACGCTTGCCGGCCTTGCAGCGCCGGGTGAAATTGTCATCGACCGCGCGGGCATTCCGCATATTTACGCGGCGACCGCCCGCGACGGTTTTTTCCTGCAAGGCTATGCCGTGGCGCGCGACCGGCTGTGGCAGATCGATCTGTGGCGCAAGCGCGGGCTCGGCCGCCTGTCGGCAAGTTTTGGTCCGGCCTATGTCGCACAGGATCGCGCCAGCAGGCTGTTGCTTTATCGTGGCGACATGGCGGCCGAATGGGCAGCCTATCCGCCGGCAGCCAGGGGCTGGACCGAGGGCTTTGTCGCCGGCATCAATGCCTTTATCGGCGATGTCGAAGCCGGCCGGCAGCCGTTGCCGATGGAGTTTGCCGCCACAGCAAGCCGGCCCGAAACCTGGGCCGCCGACGACGTCGTGCGCATCCGGTCGAACGGGTTGTCACGCAATGTCGATGCCGAAGTGGCTCGGGCACGGGCGCTGTGCAAAGGCGACGTGCGCTACGAACCTTTGCGCCGAAGGCTGGAGCCTGACCACCGCGTTGCGGTCCCCCGTGGCTTCGATCCGTGCAGCCTGCCAGGGGATGTTCTCGCCGACTATGATCTCGGCACCAGCGACGTCCGCTTCGATGGCAAGGCCATCGTCGCCGTACGGTCCGATGCTGAGAATGCCGAAGGCTCGAACAACTGGGTGATCAGCGCAAGCCGCAGCGCCACAGGTCGGCCGATTCTCGCCAATGATCCGCACCGCGCGCACTCGATACCCAATCTGCGCTACCTGTCGCACATCGATACGCCCGAACTGAAGATCGCCGGCGCCGGCGAACCGGCCTTGCCTGGCGTCAGCTTCGGTCACAATGAGGACATGGCCTGGGCACTGACAATTTTCTACGCCGACCAGCAGGATCTCGTGATCAACCCGCGTGGTACTGTGCTGCGCGAGGTCCATGAAGCAATTCCGGTCAAGGGCGAGGCGCCCCGCGACGTCGTGCTGAAGTTCACGAGCGATGGCCCCATTCTCCACGAGAACCCGGTGACCGGACAAAGCGTCGCGCTGCGCGCCACCTGGGCCGCTCCCGGGTCGGCGGCGTATTTCAACGCCACATGGGCATTCAAGGCGCAGAACCGGGCGGATTTTCTGACGGCGCGTGACCATTGGGGGGCGCCATCACTCAATCTGATGTTTGCCAGCCGCGACGGCGATATCGGCTGGACACCCGGCGGCTTCGTTCCACAACGCGCTGCCGGTGACGGACTTTTGCCCGTCCCCGCAGGTGCGGCCTATCGCTGGACCGGCATCCTCGATCCCAAGCTCTTGCCAACGCGGTTCAATCCGCCTGAAGGCTGGATCGCCACCGCCAATGAAATGAACCTGCCCTCCGGTTATCCATACCAAGTCGGTTTCGAATGGGTCGATCGATCGCGCATCAACCGCATTTCGGAGGCGATTGCCGCGACCCCCAAGTTCGGGATCGCGGATGCGATGGCGCTGCAGAATGATATGACCTCGGACATGGCGCGCCGCGCCGTGGCGCTTTTAGCGGATCTGGAGGGGCGCAGCGCGGCAGAGCGCGGTGCACTTTCGCTGCTGCGCGCCTGGGATGGTGTCGAGGGGCCGGATTCCGCGCCCGCGGTGCTGTACGAGCTTTGGGCGGGGCGCCATCTGCCGAGGGTCGCCATTGATCATATCGTCCCCGAGACGGCACGTGCGGGTTTCGGCACAACGACGATAGCCAATGTCCTGCCTGTGCTCGAGGATGGCGCCTTGCTCGGTCGCGACGCCGATATAACCCGACGCGCGATTCTGCTTGAATCGCTTGGCTCGGCCTGGGCCGATGCCACCGCCCGGCTCGGCCCCGACCCGCTGCGCTGGCGCTGGGGGGCGCTGCATCACGCCGATTTCCGCCCGGCGCTGTCGATCGCCGGGCGCGACGCCGAACGCCGGGTCGGCCCACTGCCGGTCGGCGGCAGCAGCTCGACGCCGATGGCGATGACCTATGGCAGCGATTTTCGCGTCACTGCGGGGGCGTCGGTGCGACTGGTGATGGACGTCGGCGCCTGGGACAACAGCATGGTCGTGAACACGCCGGGACAGTCGGGCAATCCAGCGAGCCCGCATTATCGTGACCTGTTCGCCCGCTGGGCGACTGGCAATTATGTGCCGTTTGCCTGGAGCAGGGAGCGTGTGCTGATCGAAGCGGAGCGGATCATCCGGGTATCGCCGGCAGGTTGACTGGACCATGCCTCAGACGGATACGGCGCTGCCACGCCGGAGCAGAGGCCGCATCCGGAGGCGCTGGCAGCACTGAAGCTATTGAAAAGGTGGTGGAGCAAGGGAGGATCGAACTCCCGACCTCAGCAGTGCGATTGCTGCGCTCTCCCATCTGAGCTATTGCCCCACGTCGACGGAAGACGGCCCGTATAATGGCCACCTTCCGCTTTCGCAACGCCGCTTTTGTCGCCTTTCAGGCGTTGACGGCCCGGCGCCGACGCATGGCGGCACCGGTAAGCCCGAAGCCGCTGATCAGCATCGCCCAGGATGCCGGCTCAGGCACGGGGGTGATGTTCACAGGCACGTCAATGGGGTCGAAAAGCTTGCCAATGACAGGTGAATCGACAGAACATGGTCCAGTGGGCAGCGGCTGACTGTTCAACGCTGTGAACAAACCAAATGCTGACAACGCAGAGCCGCCGGGGTTGCGCGGATCGCCGAACGAGACCTGCGAGCCTTCGCAACCGCTGCCATTTGAATCGCCATAGACCTGGGTCTTGAGGTCAAAGATGATCGTCGAGCTTGCGCCTGGCGCGATCGGTGCCAGCTGCAGGAAAAGCGGTGTTGCGTCCCATGTCAGTGCGAACGTGCTGGCGTTGGAGAAGCTCTGCAGGTTGTTGAAGGTGCCTGCTGATGCATTAACCAACGGCTTGAAGCCCGGGCTGGCAAGTCCGAAAGCAGAATAGAGAGGTATGGTGATGGTTTCACCGAGGTTGTTCACCCGCTGCTGCTTGACCGAAAAGTCGAAGAAGGCCGAGTTAAAAGATCCAAGAGGGCCGGCAACCGCGATATAGCCCGGTGTGATGAGTGATTCGAACAACATCGTTTCCGAATTGGGACCGGTGTTGGTCAAAGTCGTCGTCACGATGGTTTCGAACTCTGCCGAACCCTTGCCGATCCGCCAGAGATTATGTTCGAAAAAGAATGCGCCCTGATTGGTCGCGGTCGCCGTCACGTTGATGCCGAGTTCCGGCGCCAAGCCGGGGTTGGTCCCGAGCACGACGTTCACAGGGACCGTGCTTGTGACCGTCACCGGGTCCTGGAAAAAGCCATTTGGCGAATACTTGCCCGTGGTCTTGACGACCTTGGCGCTCTCGGTGACGACCGCTTGCGCCGCGGTTGACGCCATCAGCATCGCCAAAGCCAGCGCGGGAACCCCCAAACGCGCACGGCCCTGCATTGAAATGCGAATCATGACCCTACTCCGAAACAACCCCACTAACCTTCGTTAACACGGTGCATCATTTCTTCGCAATAGCAACATAATTGCTTTTGGACAATTTATCGCACTCGGCTTGCATGTCGGGCAGCGCCGCATCGCTTGGATCCAGCTTGCGTGCCAGGGTCACAGCGGCACGGCAATCGGCTGTCGCTTCGGCAACGCGCTTGGCTCCCACATAAACCTTCATGCGCGCCAGCAGTAGTTCGACCTGATCGGGATCATCCGGGCCATAGGCCTTGTCGTAGATGCGTTTGGTCTCGCGGAGCAGTTCCAACGCAGCGTCGGTGTGACCAAGCCCGGTTTCGGGTTCGGAAGCGTAGAAATTGATGTCGCCGATATTGGTGGTGTCGGGGCCATAAAGCTTTGCATAAATCGCTCTGGATCTGTCGAATGCGGCGATCGCGTCCTTGTAATCGCCGCGCGCCGTCAGGATTCGCCCCAGCAAGAGCATCGATGATCCCACCGTGGGATGATAGGGATCGAGAATTCGATCATAAACGGCCAATGCCTCCCTGATCTTTGCCAGCGCAATATCGAGCTGATTGTTGCCCAGGGCGCCGAGCGCACGATTCTGCAGCGTAAACGCTGTTAAAAGATGGTTTTGCCCGAATTTGGCGGTGTAAAGCGCCTCTGCCTTGGCCGCGGCCGCATCAGCTTCGACAAAGTTGCGAAGGTTGGACAAGGCGACACCTTTTTTCATCCAGACGCGCCCCATCTCTTTGCGGTGGTCGCCAGGGAGGGCCTCGAAGCGCGCCAGCGCCGTGTCCAGCTCGACGACGCTCTTGGCGTAATCGCCATCAAGAAATCGCGTCATGGCGCGCCAATAGGCAGCTTCGGCGAGCAACTCCGGCGCATAATCGCCACGGGGCTCGATCGCCGCTTCGGCGGAATTGACAAGCGCCAGTGCCGCCTTGCTATCTGATCGGCCATAGGCGCCATTGGTAAGCCCGAGCAGAATCCGTGCCCGCGTTTCACCCACTGCCGGGCTCAACGCCAACGCCCGCCGCAGATCGCGCTCCGATTCCTGCGGCAGGCCGAGGTTGATGTAGATTTCGCCGGTGGTTTGCAGCAATCGCGCGGCAACTTCGGGTTCGGTGCGCAACTCTTCAGCGGCGCGCTTGCTGGCACGGTCCAGAATCGACAGCACGGTGATGGTGCGCGGGTTTTCGGTGGCTGGATTGGCAATGGCGAAGGTGCCGGTCAGGAACTCGACGCTCTTGTCGGCGAGCTGGCGCTGATGCTCGGCGACCAGCCGTTGCTGATTGGCATAAAAGGCCAGCGCCAGTGCCCCGACCATGCCAATCGTCGCGGCCGTCGCGATCAGGGTCAGCCGGCGCGCGCGGCGTGCGGCTTCGCGCTGGATCAGATCGTCGAGCCGCAGCCCGGTCAGCCCGGCGATCAGCTTGAACTTGGCGAGGCGCTTGCCATCGGCGTGCTTGCGCATGTCGGCGGCGATCGGCTCGGCGAGCTTGTCGCTCAATTCGCCGTCAGGGCCGATCAGATATTGCAGTGCCTTGGGGAAGCATTCGCGCTCCGGATCGCCCGGCTCGCCATCACAGATCAGCGCCAGCACCCGGCCTTCACCGTGCATGCGCTTGAAATTGAGCACTTCCTCATTGACCCAGCGCGATTTTGCCGAAGCTGGTGAACAGATCAGGATGAGGAACATCGATTGGCGCAGCGCCGCCATCAATTCGGTGCCGAGGTCCCCCGATGCCGGCAATTCATCGCGATCGCGAAACAGCGGGTGCAGCCGCGACGGCACCGTGCCGACCGCGGTTTCGCGGCCGACCAGCTTCGACGGAATATGATAGCGTTCGAGCGCATACTGCACCCACGCCGCGACCGCCTTGTCCCGGTGGCTATAGCTGATGAAGGCGCGATAGCGCTTGTCGCCGTGGATGGTCGCCCCCGTTGAGCCGTGGATGCCTCCAAAGTGTGGCGCTCAATCGACCAAAGGGCAATGCCGCCACTGCGCGTGATCGATGCTGCTGTGGAGTCTTGCTCTTTACACCAGCATCGGCTTGGTGTTGTCTGGCCAAAATGTAATCGAGTTAAGGCGTAACAGAATGAGTGTCGACGCGGCCGGGTTTGATCGGGCCTATTATCTGGCGACAAATGCCGATGTCGCTGCCGCCGGCGTCGATCCCTGGACTCATTATCAACAATATGGCTGGCGCGAGGGCCGCAATCCGAACAGTCTTTTCGACGTCAAATTCTATCTTTCGACCTATAGTGATGTTGCTGCGTCCGGACGCGATCCGCTGACGCATTACATGCAATATGGCTGGCGCGAATCGCGAGATGCCGGCCCAGCGTTTTCGACCAGCGCGTATCTGGACAAGTATGCCGACGTCCGGGCGACCGGGGCTAATCCACTGGTGCATTTCATCAATGATGGCATGCGTGAAGGCCGAACGCTCGGATATTTGGGCAACGAAGCCGTCCGCGAAGGCTTTGATCGGGGCTATTATTTGGCGACAAATCCCGATGTCGCTGCTGCTGGCACCGATCCATGGACGCATTATCAGCAATATGGCTGGCGCGAAGGGCGCAACCCGAACGGGTTCTTCGACGTCAAATTCTATCTTACGACCTATCGTGATGTTGCCGCGTCCGGAACCGATCCGCTGACGCATTACATGCAATATGGCTGGCGCGAGAATCGTGATGCCAGCCCGGCGTTTTCGACCAGCGCCTATCTGTTCAAATATGCCGATGTTCGGGCCGCCGGCATCAATCCTCTGACACATTTCATCAATGATGGCATGCGCGAAGGCCGGACGCTCGAATATTTTGGCAACGAAGCCATTCAGGAGGGCTTTGATCGGGCCTTCTACTTATCCAAGAACGCCGATGTCGCTGCCACCGGAGTCGATCCCTATGCGCACTATCAGGCTTGGGGCAATCGTGAGGGCAGGGCGCCCAATGCGCTGTTCGACAAGGCCTGGTATCTGGCGCGTTACACCGACGTAGCAGCGACAGGCGTGGATCCGCTAACCCATTATCTAACATACGGCTGGCGCGAAGGCCGCGACCCATCGGCAAGCTTCAGCACCGAGCGTTATTTTGTGGCGACAGGCCTCGCGCGGACGACCAATCCGCTGATTTATTATCTCTCCTTCGAACGCTACCAGGCGCTTGGAAACTTCGGCTTCCAGGGTGAATTGCCGCAAATTGTCCAGGCGCGCACGGATGGAAACGCTCAGTTTGTTTTCGGCGGTGCGACGCGGTTCGATATCGGTTCGCAATTTATCCGTGTGACGTCGCCGGGCTCACCGCTCGATGGACGCGATCTTTTCGGCTATGATTCATTCCTGTTCACCGGTTCGGCAGCCGACTTCACCATCACCGGAAGCGGTCGATTCCCGCGATATGCCCAACTTGGCCCCGGCAATGACAGCGTCTTCGGCAATTTCGATCTTGGCGGCCAGATCGCCAACTTTGTTCCCGGTGGCGGGACGCTGACCATCAACGCATCCTTCAACAACGGTTTTTTTGCGCCGCAGGGGGCGTCGATCAGCAGCAACATCGATATCCGCGGTGCCGCGACTGTTTCGTTTCTGGGCCGCGGCGGTGACGACACGATACGGTCTGGCGGCGCGGACGACACACTTACCTTGGGCAACGGCATCAATTTCGCCGATGGGCGCGGGGGCAATGACTTTCTGTATTGGAGCCACGCCGTCCTTGCCGACATGGCGACCGGCCGCGCCAGTTCGCGGTTTGCGGCCATGTTCGAAGATACGTTCTTGAATATCGAGAATCTCGGCGGTAGCCCGTACGACGATGTTCTGCTCGGCAATGGCGGCAACAATCGCTTGTCGGGATCTTCGGTTTCACCCGGAACCAGTGGCAACGACATATTGGTTGGCCGCGGCGGCGATGATTTGCTGGAAGGCGGCGCCGAAAATGACGTCCTGATCGGAGGGTCAGGTGGCGACCGAATGTTCGGTGGCGATGGCAATGACATCTTGATTGACGGTGCCGATGGCTTCGATGCGGCGCAGTTCGGGCCGATGGCAGATGGTGGTGCCGGCAACGATATCTTTGTTTATTTTCTTGGCTCGGTTGGTGAAATCGGTCGTGGCAACAGAGCTGAGGGCGGTGAGGGCGCCGATCGATACATTATCGATCCGTCGCGGGGGAGTTGGGGCTCGCTGGCCGTGCGGCTGAGTCAGATCGATGGCGACAAGATCGATCTGTCCTTGCTGCGCAACCCCGACAACAGTGTGATAACGCTCGCCGATGTCCGCGCAGCGGCAACCGAGAATCTCGTCTTCGGGGTGACAAATCTGCTGATCGATCTCGGGCGCTTTGAAGACGCTGCGGGCAACGCGCTGGCCGGGCGGTTGAATATCCTTGGCGGCGGGGCAGCGGGCATCGGTCTCGGGACTTTGACCGAGGCAGACTTCATCTTTTCGGGCGGCACACCATGGCAAACGCTGCTGCCGGTCGCGGTTCTGCCAGACTATCTGATCTGATTGGCTGGATGCCCCGCGAGGATTCGAACCTCGATTAACGGAGTCAGAGTCCGGAGTCTTACCTTTAGACGACGGGGCAACAGCCACACGCCAGCGCAAGCGTCTGGCGAGACGCGGCGCATAGTCAGGACCGCGACCCAAGTCAATTGCGACGTTCCACTGCAGCGGAAAAACTGCGCCGATTTGCGCTTTGGCGCCGGCGCGCTTACCTTGTCCACAGGTGCCATTATCCCGTTTCGGATTGATGGTGAGAGAACAGGACTGAAGATCATGTCGGCAATCGCCGATACTCATGCCGATGCCGGCGGGCCGATGCGCTCGGCGCGCGGCCGCGCTGCCAAGGCGCCGGTGACGCCGCCGCGAGGCGGCCGGATTCGCCGCGGCCGCAATTATGGCGCGCTCGACCTTGGCACCAACAATTGCCGGTTGCTGATTGCCCAGCCAGGGCCGCAGGGCTTCATGGTCATCGACGCCTATTCCCGCGTCGTACGGCTAGGGGAAGGGCTGCTCGAATCGGGCCGCCTTTCCGACGCCGCGATGGACCGCACCGTGGCGGCGCTGGCGGCCTGCGCCGACAAGTTGTCGCGCCGCGATGTGCGGCTGACCCGCAATGTCGCCACCGAAGCCTGCCGCCGCGCCGCCAACGGTGTGCGCTTTGTCGAACGCGTCTATGCCGAAACCGGCATTGCGCTTGATGTGATTTCAGCCGCCGAAGAGGCCCGGCTGGCGGTGCTCGGCTGCCAGACGCTGATCGATCCCGATGGCCCACCGGCGCTTGTGTTCGATATCGGCGGTGGCTCGAGCGAATTGATGTTGGTGGCACCAAAGGCCGAAGCCGGCGGGCAACCGGCGATCCTTGATTGGGTCAGTCTGCCCTGGGGTGTGGTCAGCCTTGCCGAAACCGAGCCGCAATGGCCGCGCGCCGATGATCGTGCCGCGGCCTATGCCCGGATGCTCGGCCGCGTGGCGCCCTTGCTCGATCGCTTTGCCGCCCGGCTGGCAGCGCGGGGCGTGACGCAGGTTCAGCCGCTCGGAACCTCCGGCACCATCACCACGCTGGCGAGCGTCGAACTCGGTCTGCCGGGCTATGATCGCCGCCGCGTCGATGGCTGTTCGGTGGGCAGCGACGCGATGACCGACCTGTGCCGTTCGATCGCCGGCCGCAGTGTCGAGGACCGTGCGCGCATCGCCTGTGTGGGCGCTGACCGTGCCGAGCTTATCGTCGCGGGCTGCGCCATCCTCGAGGCCATCCTCGTGCGCTGGCCCGGCGGGCAGGTGCGGGTGGCCGATCGCGGCATCCGCGAAGGCATTTTGCGCAGCCTGATGGGCCGTGACGGCGTCTGGACGGCCAAGGCATGACGACCGGCAACGGCCCGAGCGGTCGCTCGCGTGGCGGCAAGGTCAAGGTGAAGCACACCCATCGCCGCTCGACATCGTCGAACCAGTGGCTGGCGCGGCATCTCAACGATCCCTATGTCGCCGCCGCCAAGGCCGCTGGCTATCGCAGCCGCGCGGCGTTCAAGCTGAAGGAGCTTGATGCGCAGTTTTCGCTGCTGGGGCAGGTCGATCGCGTTGTCGATCTTGGCGCCGCCCCCGGTGGCTGGTGCCAGGTCGTGCTCGAACGGCGCCCCCGCGCCAAGGTGGTCGGTATCGACCTGTTGCCGATCGAGCCGATTGCGGGCGTGACGCTGTTCGAAAAGGACATTCTCGACGATGATACCGAGGCTGTGCTGCTCGAAGCCCTTGGTGGCCAGGCCGATATCGTGCTGTCGGACATGGCGGCGAACACCGTCGGCCACCAGATGACCGATTATCTGCGCACCATGGGCCTGATCGAAGCGGGGCTCGACATGGCCGCGCGGTTGCTGCGGCCGGGCGGCGCATTCGTTGCCAAGGTGCTCGCGGGCGGCGGCGATGGCGCGCTGACGGCGCTGCTGAAGCAGTCATTCACCACAGTGAAGCACGTCAAGCCGCCCGCCAGCCGCAAGGGATCGAGCGAATGGTATGTGGTGGCGCAAGGGTTCAAGGGCGCTGCGTCCCCGGCCGACAATGGCCAAAGTGACGAACGACGCTGATTCAGCGCGATTTTCGAGCCATCGGCTGGCGTCCCGACAGGAGCGGATGCTTGCACAGTCGGCGTGCGGCTGCCATTGAATCGGACCACTCAATCGCCAACTCGGCAAGAGGATTTCGCGTGGGGAACACAGGCCGCCAACAAGCATTCGGAGCGGGCGCATGACGGCGCGCCAGCCTGGCGAATGGATGCCGCACGCGGCAACCTGGACTGCTTTTCCCAGCGCGGCTGACCTGTGGGAGGATGATCTGGCGCCGGCGCAGACCGAAGTCGCCGCGATGGTACGCGCGATCGCTACCGGCGAGCGCGTCGAACTGCTCGTTGCCAATGATGACGCAATGGCGGTCGCCAGGGCGATGCTGGCTGGAGCTAACGTCGGCTTCCACGCTTATGGTTTCGGCGACATCTGGTTGCGCGATACCGGCCCGCTGTTCATGCAATCCCCGGTCGGTGATGCGGCAGCCGGTTTCCGCTTCAATGGCTGGGGCGGCAAATATGATCTGCCCGGCGACGATGGCGTAGCAGCATTCGTTGCCAAGGCAGCAGGCGTACCGCTGGCGCGCCATGGCTGGGTTCTCGAAGGCGGCGCCATCGATTGCGACGGCACTGGCCTTGCAGTGACCACCGAACAATGCCTGCTCAACCCCAATCGCAATCCCAAGATGGACCGGGCGGAGGTCGAATCGCATCTGCGGCGCGATCTCGGCATCGATCGGGTTCTGTGGCTTGGGGAAGGGCTGCTAAACGACCATACCGATGGCCATGTCGACAATCTGGCGCGTTTTGTGGCGCCCGGCGTACTCGCTTTGCCGGTGGCCGCCGCCGATGATCCCAACCGCGATGTGTTCGCCGACGCCCACGAACGCGCCCGCGATTTCGGGCTCGAGGTTGTTGGCATTCCGTCGCCCGGCAAGGTGATGCGCGACGGCGAAATCGTGCCGGCCAGCCATATGAACTTCTACATCGCCAATAGTGTCGTGGTGGTGCCGACCTATGGTGCGGTATCCGATGCCGCGGCGGTCGCGGCGATCGGCGCGCTATTCCCGGGTCGCCAGTGTATCGGTCTGCGCGCCGACCATATCCTGACCGGCGGCGGCAGCTTCCACTGCATCACCCAGCAACAACCGGCCTGAGGTTCAGCGATGCGCCAAATCACCGTTGCCGGCCTGCAACTCGGCTTTTCGGGCGTTCGTGACGCCGATATTGCCCACACAGCCACCGCGGTTCGAGCCGCCGCCGCCGACGGTGCACAGGTGATCCTGCCGCCGGAGCTGTTCGAAGGCCATTATTTCTGCCGGCACGAGGACGAAAGCCTGTTCGCCAATGCGCTGCCGCTGGCCAAACACCCGGCTGTCGCCACGATGCAGCAGGTCGCGCTCGAAACCCGCACCTATATCCCGACGAGTTTCTTCGAAAAGGACGGCCCGCACCAC
>JAAFIT010000259.1 GCA_013298745.1 Sphingomonadales bacterium | reverse complement strand
GATCAAGGTGGAACGCCCTGGCACTGGTGACGACAGCCGACAAATTGGCCCGTTCAAGGGCGACCAATCAGCCTATTTCGCCAGCATCAACCGCGGCAAGCAATCGATCGCGCTTGATTTGAAGGACGCAGCCGACCGTGAAATCTTCGAAGCGCTCGTCGCTAAGGCCGATGTGCTGGTGGAAAACTATCGCCCCGGCGTGATGGCGAAGCTGGGACTGGGGTGGGACGCACTGCACGCGCGCAACCCGCGGCTGATCTATGCCGCCGCATCGGGCTTTGGCCACACAGGGCCGGATTCGCAGAAAGCCGCCTATGACATGGTGGTGCAGGCGATGGGCGGCATCATGAGCGTCACCGGCTGGCCGGGCGGCAAGCCGACGCGGGTGGGGACATCGGTTGGCGACATCACCGCCGGGCTATTCACCGTCATCGGCATCCTGAGCGCGCTGCATGATCGGGCGCGGACGGGGCAGGGCCAGTTCGTCGATGTCGCGATGCTCGATGGCCAGATCGCGATTCTGGAGAATGCCGTGGCGCGCTATGCCGTCACTGGCGTGGCGCCAGGGCCCTTGGGCGCGCGTCACCCCAGCATCACCCCCTTCGCCGCCTATGCCTGCGAGGGCGGCCATATCGTCATCGCCGCCGGCAATGACGCGCTGTTCGGCGCGATGGCGGCGGCGCTCGAATTGCCGGGGCTGCTCGCCGATCCGCGCTTTGCCAGCAATGCGGCGCGGTCGGACCATGCCGAGGCGCTCGGTGACCTGCTCGAAGCACGGCTCGCCAGCGCACCGCCGGCGCATTGGCTGGCGAAGCTGGAGGCGGCCGGCGTGCCCTGTGGCCCGCTGCACGATGTGGGGCAGGCGCTGGCGCACCCACAAGTGCGGGCGCGCGGCATGGTCATCGAAACGGCGTTTCCCGATGGCACGCCGCTGCTGGCGGCGGGCAATCCGGTCAAGCTGTCGGGGCATGCCGACCCGCAGGTGCGGCCGGGCGCGCCGGGGCTGGATGCGGATCGCGATGCGATTCTGAAGGAGCTGGGGTTGTGATGCGCCAGACCCCCACCCCAACCCTCCCCACTCTCCGCTTCGCGGGGGGGGAGGGAGTCTGCCCCCTCCCCCCCGGTGAGCGCAGCGAACCGAGAGTGGGGAGGGTCGGGGTGGGGGCTGCTTGCACAGGAACCACGACATGACCCCCGACGATATCGTGCTCGCCCATGTCCTCGCCGATGCCGCGGGCGCGGCGATCCGGCCGTGGTTCCGCCGACCGTTCCTCGTCGAGACCAAGGAGGATTTTTCCCCCGTCACCATCGCCGACCGTGAGGCCGAAGCCGCAATTCGCGCGCTGCTCGCCGAACATCGCCCGCACGACGGCGTGATCGGCGAGGAATATGGCGAGGATCGACCCGACGCGTCGCGCGTCTGGGTGCTCGATCCGATCGATGGCACCCGCGCCTTTGTGGCGGGGCGGCCGCTGTTCGGCACGCTGATCGCGCTGATGGAGGATGGCGTGCCGGTGCTTGGGCTGATCGACCAGTGCATCATCGGCGATCGCTGGGTCGGCGGCACCGATCATCCGACGACGCTCAACGGCCAGCGCGCCCATGTCCGCTCTTGCGCGGGGCTTGGCGCGGCGCGGCTCGGCACCACCGGGCCGTTCCTGTTCGACGCTGGCGACATCCCTCGTGTCGACGCGCTTCGTGCCGAGGTCGGCGACAGTCTGTTCGGCGGCGATTGCCACAATTACGGCCTCGTCGCCTCGGGCCATCTCGATCTCGTCGTCGAATCCTGGCTGAAGATTCACGACTGGGCGGCGCTGGTGCCCGTCGTCACCGGCGCCGGCGGCGTGATGACCGATTGGGCCGGCGCGCCCTTGCGCAAGGGCAGCGATGGCCGGGTGGTGGCAGCAGGCGATGCGCGCGTGGCCGAGGCCGCACGAGCGGTGCTGGCATGATCCTGCTGGCGTTCCTGCTTGCTGCCGGAACCGCAGCGCCCTCCTGCAGCATGGCCCAACCGGCCAGTTGCCGGACCACCAATGAACTGATGTGGGCAAAGGGCACCGAGAGCGCGATGCAGGCGTTTTTCGGCAAGGCGCACGGCGACTATCTGATGCCCGATACGCTGGTTTGGAAACAGGCGCGGGAAGCGCTCGGCGGTCCGCCTGACCCGCCACTGCGGCTCAAGGACGGCGATCTGCTCTTCACCGCCTGCCGCGCGCATAGCTGCCCCGAAAAGGGCGCACTGGTGGTGACGCCATCGGGCAAGATTCGCGCTGCAGGCTTGCTGCATTACTTCTGCACCCCGGCCGGATGCGCCGACAATGCCCGGCTGGCGCTGTTCTATCGCGACCCCAAGGACGCCGATGGCCTGGCGGCGCGGGCCATCATCGGCTGGGCGCGTGGCGTTAGTGGCGGAGAAACGCCGCCGATTGCGCGGAAACGTCTGCCCTGAATTTGCGGGGCCTCGCCGCTACTTCCGCGTCAGCTATTGGTTTTGACGCTATCGCGTCAGGCCCGTCCAATAGCCGATGAAGCTCCACAGATCGGCGATTTCGTCGATCTGCTTCGATGTCGGCTTGCCGCTGCCATGGCCGGCGCGGGTTTCGATGCGGATCAGGTGCGGTTTGTCGCCGATCTTGGCCGCCTGCAACGCCGCCGCATATTTGAAGCTGTGGCCGGGTACGACACGGTCATCGGTATCGGCGGTGGTGACCAGAATCGCCGGGTAGTCCTTGCCCGACCTGATGTTGTGGTAGGGCGAATAGCCATAGAGATTCTTGAACTGCACCGGGTCTTCGGGTTCGCCATAGTCATCGGTCCATGTCCGCCCTTCGGTGAACAGCGGGAAGCGCAGCATGTCCATGACGCCCACCGCCGGCAGCGCGGCGGCGAACAGATCGGGGCGCTGGTTGACGACGGCGCCGACGAGCAAGCCACCGTTGGAGCCGCCCTGAATGGCGAGGCCGCCCTTGGGCGTGATGCCGGACTTGATCAGATACTCGCCGCCGGCGATGAAATCATCGAAGACATTCTGTTTCTGCAGCCGTGTGCCGGCGCGGTGCCATTGCGCGCCATATTCGCCGCCGCCGCGCAGCGTCACCTCGGCATAGACGCCGCCCATCTCCATCCATGACAGCGCATCGACCTGGAAGGCCGGCAGCACGTTGATGTTGAAGCCGCCATAGCCATACATCAGCGTCGGCGCGCCCTTCGACAGATCAAGGCCCTTCTTGTGCGCGACGAACATCGGCACCTTGGTGCCGTCCTTCGATGTGAAGAAGCGCTGCTCGACAACATAATCCGCCGGATTGAACGCCACCTTGGGCGCCGCAAACACTGTGCTCGTGTTGGTCTTGGCGTCATAGCGATAGAGCGTCGTCGGGGCGTTATAGCTGGTGAAGGCGTAATAGGCGGTGCTGGTGCCGGGCACAGCATCAAAGCCGCTGGCGGTGCCGAGGCCGGGCAGCGCCACCTCGCCATCGGGCTTGCCGGTGAGCGTGTAGCGGCGCACCGCGGTGCGGGCGTCCTGCAACGCGGTGACCAGCAACGTCTCGCCGATAATCGAGCCGCCGGTCAGCGTCGTCGTGCCTTCGGCAACGATCTCGCGCGGGGTCGTGCTGTTCTTGTCGAAGGCAACGACCCGGTAGCGCGGCGCATCGAGGTTGGTGACGAAGTATAGCGTGTCGCCATGCGCGCCGACAAAGCGCCAGTCGTTGGCGCGCTTCGGCACCAATGTCGTGAGAACGCTCTTGGGATCGGCAAGGTCCTTGACGCGAATTTCGTAAGTGTCGTCGGAACCGGTGCTCGACCGCACCACCAGCCAGCGGCCATCGTCGCTGGTTTGCGCCTGGTTGTAATAGCCGCGGTTCTCGGGCGAGGCGTAAACCAGCACGTCCTCGCTTTGCGGCGTGCCGACGCGGTGGAACCAGACGCTGTGATCATAGACGGCGGAGACGAAATCCTTGCCCTTGTCGGTTGCCGGATGCCGCGAATAGAAAAAGCCCGAGGAATCGCCATTCCAGGCGATGGGCGAGAATTTCACCCAATCGAGATCGTCGGACAGGATAGCGCCCGACGCGACATCAATGACCTTGATCGTGCGCCAATCGGTGCCGCCGTCCTGGATGGCATAGGCGACGCGCTTGCCATCGGGGCTGGCGGTCCATTCGGCGAGCGCCGTCGCGCCATCCTTGGCCCAGAGATTGGGGTCGATCAGCGGGCGGGCTGGCGCATCGCCCTCCTGCACCATCAGCACCGACTGGTTCTGGAGGCCCGAGTTCTTGCGGAAGAACACCCGGCCACCGCGCGCTTCGGGCAGCGTCACGCGCTCATAGTTGAACAATTCGGTCAGCCGCGCCTTCAGCGCGTCACGGCCGGGCAGCGTCGCCAGATAGGCTTGGGTCACCTGGTTCTGCGCCGTCACCCAAT
>JAAFIT010000258.1 GCA_013298745.1 Sphingomonadales bacterium | reverse complement strand
CGTCGGGGTGTTCGTCGGCGGCATCATCTATTCGCGTGTCGGCATGAAAAAGGCCGTGCTGATCAGCCTCGTGCTGATGGCGATTTCCAACCTCAGCTTTGCCGCGCTGGCGGCGGCAGGGCATAGCAATTTCGGCATGGCGGCGGCGATCGGCTTCGAGAATTTCTCCAGCGGCATCGGCGGCGTGGCAGTGACCGCCTATCTGTCGGCGCTGTGCAATTTGCGCTTCACCGCCACCCAGTTCGCGCTGTTGTCGGCAGCGGCGTCGATCGCCGGGCGGTTCCTCAGCGGCACCACGGCCGGCGCGCTCATCGAGACGATGGGCTATGTCAATTTCTACCTGTTGACGACGGTTCTGGCGCTGCCGGGCATCTTCCTGTTCCTGTATATGATGAAGGCAGGATTGGTGGACGATGTCATCGCCGAGCGGCCCTCGTCATCGGTTTGAAACGCACGTTGACTGGCATTGTAACAATTTCCCGCTAAGGCGCTGCGCAGGGTGTCTTTCCGCACCGCCCTGGAGACATGCAGATGGGTCTAGCCCTCAGCCGCCCGACGGCCATAGCGCCGCAACTGGTCGCCAACGCCCCCTTCATTCACCGTGTCGGCCAGCTCGATGTGCGGCTCGCGGTGTCTGACGAAGAAATCGCCGCCGCCCAGGCGCTGCGCTACCAGATTTTCTATGACGAAATGGGCGCCGTGCCGACGCCGGCGATGGCGCAGGTGCGCCGCGATATCGATGATTATGACGCGATCTGCGACCATCTGCTGGTGGTCGATCACGGGATCGATGGTCGGCCGCATGTCGTCGGCACCTATCGCCTGCTGCGCCAGCGCGTTGCCGAGGCGCATCGCGGTTTCTATTCGGCCGGCGAATATGATCTGTCGCGGCTGATCGCCCATTCCGCCAATGGTGGCCAGCTGCTCGAATTGGGGCGCAGCTGTGTGGCGCCGGCGTGGCGCAACAATGCGACGATCTCGCTGCTGTGGCGCGGCATCGCCTCCTATCTGCAGGCGCACAACATCGGCCATATGTTCGGCTGTGCCTCGCTGCACGGCGCCGATCCGCTGCTTCATTCGGCGGAACTGTCCTATCTCTACCATCACCATCTCGCGCCGCTGGAGTTGCGAGCCCGCGCACATGACGAAAATCATGTGCCGATGAACCGCCTGCCCGCGGCCTCGATCGATACCCGCGCTGCCGCACGGGCGCTGCCGCCGCTGGTGAAGGGCTATCTGCGCGTCGGGGCGATGGTCGGTGATGGCGGCTTTGTCGATCACCAGTTCAACACGGTCGATGTGTTCGTCATCATGCCGGTCGATCGCATCACCAGCCGCTATGCGGCGCGATTTGTCGGGGCGAACGACAGCGAGTAAGCTGCCGCTCTCACGACGGGGGCGATGATGGTCAAGGCACTCAAGATCGATTTTGTTTCAGACGTTGTCTGCCCCTGGTGCGTCATCGGGCTGAAATCGCTCGAAACCGCGATTGCCAACGCCAGCGATGTGCTGACCGCCGACATCACCTTCCAGCCGTTCGAATTGAACCCCGACATGCCGCCCGAAGGCGAAAATGTCGCCGAACATATCGCCCGCAAATACGGCGCCGATGCCACCCGCTCCGAAGGTACCCGCGACCTTATCCGCAACAGCGCTGCCGAACTTGGCTTCACCATGGCGACAACCCGCGACAGCCGGATCTGGAACACCTTCGATTGCCATCGGCTGCTACACTGGGCGGCGCTCGAAGGCCGTCAGCCGCAACTGAAGATGGCGCTGTTCACAGCCCACTTCACCGACCAGAAGTCGCTCGCCGACCCCGAAGTGCTCGTCGATGCCGCCGTCACCGCCGGTCTCGATGGCGACGCCGCGCGGCACGTGCTCGCAACCGGCGCCTATATCGCCGAAGTTCGCCAGGAAGAGCGCCACTGGCGCGACATGGACATCCATGCCGTGCCGGCGATCATCATCAACGGCAAATATCTCATCACCGGCGGGCAACCCGTTGCGGCGTTCGAGAAGGTCTTGCGCCGGATTGCTGCCGAAGGTTGAGTTGATCTAGATGCCTCCGGCGGTTGGGGCCTTAGGCCCCAGACCCCGATTGACGGCGCCCTCCCGCGTTACCGCTGGAAAAGCAAATGGGGTTTGGGGCCTGCGGCCCCAACCGCCGGAGGCAAAAAACCTCAGCGCGGCATTTGCGGCGGCTGCGGCGCCTGCAGTTCGACGATCAGCGCATCGGCGGCTTCGAAAATCGGCCGTTGCGGGTTTGCGGCACAGAATTGCGCGACGAAACCGGTTGCCGCCTCGACATTGGCATTCGCCATCATCCGCGATCCCGGCCCACGCCCGGTGTTGACGCCGCTGATATAGCCCATCAGCCAGTCGGTATCGGCGAGGTGCGGCCAGCGCTTCTTCAGATTGGCGGTCCAGTTGCTGCATGGGCCGCCGCCGCTGCCATAGACGCTTTGCGCCGCGGCCGGTGCGGCTAGGCTGGCGATGGTGGCGGCAAGAATGGCGATGGCGAGCGGCTTTTTCATTTCATGTTCTCCCTTGTTTGCACCGATTCTAACGCGCCGCACGCTGGCGTGCCAGTGCCTCGCGGACCAGCACGATGCGATCCTGGCCGAAATACATGTCGGTGCCGCCCACGAAAAAGGTCGGTGTGCCGAAGCCGCCGCGGGAGATCACTTCATCGGTGTTGGCGCGCAGCCGGGCCTTCAGTTCCGGGCTGTCGGCAGCGGCAAGGGTTGCTGCCGGGTCGAGCCCGGCGGCGGTGCAGGCTTCGGCGAGGACGGCCGGATCGGCGATGTCACGATCCTCGCCCCAGTAAAGCTGGAACACGCGCCGCGCGAAGACTTCGCACACGCCGGCATCGGCGGCGATCAGGCAGGCGCGCATGGCGCGCGCCGAATTGATCGGAAAGATGCTTGGCCGCCATTTGATGGCAAGGCCCGACCGGTTGATCCAGTCGTGCAGATCCTTCCAGAAATAGGTGCCCTTGGGCGTCGGCCCCGCCTCGCGCATCGCGTAGACGCTGGGGTTGACGGTGTTGAAGACGCCGCCAACGAGGAAGGGCCGAAAACAAACGCCAAAGCCATCCTCGCGCGCCGCCGCCACCAGCGCTTCAAAGCCGAGATAGGTCCAGGGGCTGGAGCAATCGAAGAAGAATTCGACCGTTTGTGCGTCGCCTGTCGTTTCGGTCATACCCATCCCCTTCGTCGCACCGCCATTGTGCGGCCTTTATGATACGCTACCATGGCGGCATGACCCGATTGAACCAACCCCGCAAAACAACCATCTGGCTGGCATCGCTCGCGTCGCTGCTGCTGGCGGCCGCCCCCGTCGAGCTGCCCAGTCTCGAAAAGCAACTCGCCACGGCGGCGGCGCTTGTTGATGATGGCAAGTCTGCCGAAGCGCTGGCCATCCTCGATCCGCTGCTGGCCACCACCGAATTTCCGCTCGAAAAGGGCCAGATCGAGGGGCTGCGCAGCTTTGCCCTGGCGCGCGCCAACCGCATTCCCGAAGCGCGCAAGGCCATCGAGGCGAGCGTTGCCAGCAACCCGGCGCCGACGATGCTGCTGCTCCGCCAGTTATTCCTGCTGCGCGCCTTCACCGGTGACCCAAAGGCGGCGGGCGAGACGCTGCTGCTCATCGCCGCCAGCGAGCCCAAGGGTCTCAACACCTTGCCGACCGAGATCGTCACCGATGTGCTGCGTGCCGCGCAAACCGGCAAGACAGCGGCGGACAAGGATCGCGCCTTCGAACTCGATTATGCACTGGTCACCGCCGGCTGGGCGCCGGCCGATGCGACGCTTGCCGATCTGGACTGGCTGCGCTTGCGGCTGGCGACCAGCCTTGCCGATCGCGGCCGCCTCGATGATGCCCGGCCGGTGATCGCCCAGATGCTCAACCCCGTTGTGCTGGTGCGGCTCGGCATCGATCGGCGCTTCGCGTCGCTGTGGCCCGACATCGAAAAGCGCCTTGGCCCCGGTGCCGATATCGCCGATGCCGCCTATGTCGGCGCCGCCAAGGAGCGCTTCGACAAAAAGCCCGATTCGCTCATCGCCCGGCTCGGCTATGCCGAAGCCCTCAACATTGCGTCGCGCGAACCCGAAGCCTTGGTGGTCGCCGATGTCGTCAAGACATCCGAGGAACTCGCCAAGCTGACCGACCGCGAAATCTGGCTGGTCAATCTCCACGCCGAACTGCTGGGCGATGCCGGCAAGGCCGATGCCGCAATGGCGCGGCTGGCGGCGCTCAACGCCACGCCGATTTCGACGCGGCCGGGCATGGTCGGCACGGTGATCAGCGAAGTGCTGCTTGCCCAAAGCCTCGGTCGCTACAAGGAAACGCTGCAGCTCGCCGATGTGGCCGAAGCCAAGCTGACTGGCGCCAGCGACTATGGCCGGCTCTATCTCGCCCACGCCC
>JAAFIT010000257.1 GCA_013298745.1 Sphingomonadales bacterium | reverse complement strand
CGGGCGCTCGGCATTGGCACCCATGAATTCATGCTGTCGGGCACCTTCATGCGCCGTTCGGTCGATCGCGATCGCACCTATAGCGAGTTCGATTCGACCTTGAGCCGCGGCATCCGCCTGCCCGGCAAGGCGGCGCTTGATCGCGAGGCCGGCGCGCTGGGCGTCGAAGTGGCGGAAAATCTGCTGGAGGATGCACGCCACCAGGCGGCGCTCCAACTCGGCACCCTCTGGGTCGATTGGCTGCTCGCCGATGCCGATGCGCGGATTGCCAGCGATGCCGCGCAGTCGCTCGATACCGCCTATACCGCCGTTTCCCGTCAGGTTGTCCTGCGCGATGCCGCGCCGCTCGATGCCGATCAGGCGCGCGCTGCTCGGGACACGGCTCGCGCCCAGGCGGTGGCAGCCAAAGGGCGCGCTGCGGCGGCGCGCGCGGCGCTGGCGGCGCATTTCCCGTCGCTGCCGCTCCCCGATGGCGCGCCGCCGATTGCACCGCCGCAACTGCCCGCCGAAGGCCTCGCCGCCTGGCGTGACCTGGTGCTGGAACGCAGCCACGAAATCCGCGCCTCAGAACTGGAGGCAAAGCGGCTGAAGGTGCTTGCCGATCGGGCGCGGCTCGATCGCTTCGCCGATCCGTCCGTTGGCGTCCGCGCCTTTAGCGAGCGCAGCGGTGGCGAAACCGGCCTCGGTGTGGTCGCGACCATGCCGCTTGGCGGTGGCTATCGCCGCGCCATGGGCGAACAGGCCACTGCCAACCGCACTGCTGGAGAGGCCCGGCTTGTCGCCACCCGCCGCGACATCACCGCCACGGCGAATATGGACCTTGCCAATGCAACCGCGGGTTTCGCCGCCTGGGAGGCGGCCGCTGCCGCGGCGCAAAGCAGCCGCGCAACGGTGGCGCGGCTGCGGCAGGGCCGCCGGCTTGGCGCCACTGATCTTGCCAGCCTGCTCTATGCCGAACGCCAGGCGCTTGATGCCGATCGCGCCGAACTTGCGGCACGTGCAGCGGCGGTCCGCGCCGTCCTCAAGCTGCGGATCGATGCCCATCTAATCTGGGCAAAGCCCGAATAGCGCGCATCGGCTCTCGACACGGCAGCAGCTTTGCGGGACAGCTTGGCGAAGGGCAGTGGGGAGCAACGCGCCGCATGACATTTCCGATCGAGGCCGTCCGCGCGCGTTTTCCGGCGCTTGCGGTGACCGACAAAGGCCAGCCGCGCGCCTATTTCGATGCGCCGGGCGGCACCCAGGCCTGCGCGCCGGCCATTGCTGCCATGGTGGCGCATCTGGAACGCGGCACGGCCAATTCGGGCGGGCCGTTTGCCTCATCGGTGGAAACCGATGCGACCAGTGATGCTGCGCATGCGGCAATGGCCGATCTGCTGGGCGGCAGCGCCGACGAGATTGCCTTTGGACCGAACATGACATCGCTGACCTTTGCGGTGTCGCGCGCCCTGGCGCAGGACTGGAGCGCCGGTGACGAACTGGTGCTGACGCGGCTCGATCACGATGCCAATGTCTCGCCCTGGCTGCGGGCGGCCGAGGATCGCGACATGAAGGTGCGCTGGCTGGATTTCGATCCGGCGACCGGTCGGCTCGAGACGGGCGCGCTGGCGGCGTTGCTGGGCCCCCGCACGCGGCTGGTTGCGGTTGGCGCGGCGAGTAACGCCATCGGTACGCTCAATGATATCCCCGGCATCGTCGCCATTGTGCGGCAGCACTGCGACGCGCTGGTCTTTGTCGATGCCGTCCAGTCGGTGCCGCATGTGCCGGTCGATGTGCAGGCGCTGGGCTGCGATCTGTTGGTCTGTTCGCCGTACAAGTTCTTCGGCCCACATCAGGGCGTGCTGTGGGGCCGCGCCGCGGTGCTCGAACGCATCAATGCCTACAAGGTCCGCCCGGCGCGGTCGCTGCCGGCCGCCAGCCGCTTTGAAACCGGCACCCCGTCGTTCGAAGGCCAGGCCGGGGTGCTCGGCACCATCACCTATCTCGAATGGCTCGGGACGCAGGTTGGCGGTGACCGCATCAATGATCGCCGCGGCCGGCTGCGTGCCGCGATGGAGGCCTGTGTTGCCTATGAGCGCGAGCTGGGCGAACGCCTGCTGGCCGGGCTGGCGACGATCCCGGGGTTGAAGCTTTACGGGCCGCCGACGATGGCCGGGCGGGTGCCGACCTTTGCCTTCACCATCGCCGGCCACCATCCGGGCGATATCGCCAAGGCGCTGGCAGCGCGGAACATCTTCGTCTGGGCCGGGCACTTCTATGCCGTCGAAGTCATCGCCCGGCTCGGGCTGGCGGACAGCGGCGGTCTCGTCCGTGTCGGGCTGGCGCATTATAGCCAGGCAGCCGAAGTCGACGCATTGATCGATGCGCTCCGGGCGATTGTTGGGGAATCATGATGACCGAAAGCGATACAAGACTCGAAGCGTTGCGCAGCGATATCCGCCGCTTCTTTGCTGAAGAGTATCCGCAGGATCTGCTGGCGCGGTTGAAGGCAGATGAAACGCTGCAACGCGAAGATCATTTGCGCTCGCAGGCGGCGCTGGCGTCACGCGGTTGGGGCGCGCCGCACTGGCCGAAGGCGCATGGCGGGCCGGGCTGGTCGCTCGCCGAACGTCGCCTGTTCGAGGATGAATATGTCCGCGCCGGGGCACCAACGGTGGTGCCGATGGGGCTGATCTATGTGGCGCCGATCATCATCGCCTTCGGCACAGCCGAACAGCAGCAGCGCTGGCTGCCCGACATTCTCGCCGGCCGCAGCTTCTGGGCGCAGGGCTATTCCGAACCGCACGCCGGTTCGGACCTTGCCGCGCTGTCTACCCGCGCCCGCCGCGATGGTGACGATTACATTGTCACGGGTCGCAAGACCTGGACCAGCCTTGGCTTCTGGGCCGACTGGATTTTCTGCCTGGTGCGCACCGGTGAAGCAGCGCGCGGCGGCGCCGGGATTTCGTTCCTGTGCATCGAAATTGCATCGCCGGGTGTCACCGTCCGGCCGATCATCGCCATCGACGGGCAGCCGCATCTCGCCGAAGTGACCTTCGACAATGTCCGTGTGCCAGCGGCCAATCTGATCGGCGAGGAAGGGCAGGGCTGGAGCTATTCGAAGCAACTGCTGTCGAACGAACGCATCTGGTATGCCCATATCGAGGAAAAGCGCCAGGCGCTGCGCCGGGTGCGCGCGATTCTGGCTGAGCAGCCGATTGCCGACACGCCGGAGTTCCGGCGGCGGCTGGGGGAGGCGGAGATTGCCGTGTCGTGCCTCGCCGGCTTTGTCGAACGCGCGCTGCAGGAAGGCGGTGATAGTGTCGCCTCGCTGATCAAGATCCTCGCCACCGAAACTGCTCAGGCGATCACCGAACTGTTCCTCGATCTGGTCGGTGGGCTGGCTGCGCCGCTGATCACCGAACGCGGCACCAATTGGCAATCGGCGCTGCCCGATCTGCCGGACTTCATCGTGCCGGCGGTGGAGGATTATCTGATCACCCGTGCCCAGAGCATCTATGGCGGCACCAACGAGATTCAGAAGACGATCATCGCCCGGTCAGTGATGGCGCTCTGATCAGATTGGGGGCGTATGTCGGAACGCTGTTCCGGCCCCAGTCCTGTGCAACCCGGTCTCGGCAACTACAGGCAGCTTAGAAACGCTATACCACCGAGTGGCTGCGATCATCAGCGCCAGCCCGCGGCAGCGTCGCGATTGAGCGTCGGTGGTTCCAGCGGCTCCGCAAATGGGGCACGGCTGAACTTTACCGGTTGCTGCATCTCGAAATAGTCTCCTTCGGTGCTATGGTGACGGCGTTTGAAGAAGCCAGTGGCGATGAGATGTTCGTCGGTCATCACGTCGCCGATGTCACGCGCCGGCTGGGCGGGCAGCTGTCGCGTGCGGCATTGGGCCAACAGGGCGGCAGTGGTGAAGTTGGGGGTTAGGCGGGCCATGGCCTGCATCAGCAATGGCTGGTTGCGCACGCGGAGGCTGCGGGTGGCAAACTGTTCGTCAGCGAGGATTTCCGGTGCCCCAAGCATATCAAAGATGCGCGGCCATGCGTCGTCGGTATAAGCGACGATGCTGATGTACCCGTCGGACGTCGGCAGTGGCTGGCGGTCAGGGTCGATCTGGCGGCTATAGCAAACCGTGCCGACCGGGGGGTCGAAGGTTTGGCCGGCGAGGTGCTCGGCGAGCATGAAGCTGGTGAAGGTTTCGAACATCGGCACTTCAACCTGCTGGCCCTCACCGGTACGCAACTTGTGGATGATTGCGGCGAGCGTGGCGTAAACACCGTGCAGGCCGGCAACCTTGTCGGCGATGAGCGACGGCAGATAGCGGGCGCGAGGGTTGCCATCGACGCGAGAAAGGAGCGAAGTCGTGCCGGTCGCGGCCTGAATGACATCGTCATAGGCCTGGAGATCGGCATAGGGACCTTCCTGCCCGAAGC
>JAAFIT010000255.1 GCA_013298745.1 Sphingomonadales bacterium | reverse complement strand
CCGGCTCAATTCCGGCACCATCGTCGAGGCGGTGACGATGAATGTCGTCTTCGGCAGTGGCAAGCCAGGGCGCGGCGGCAAGCGGCTCGGCCAGATCGAGGAATGGTTCGGCAGCCAGTTGCGCGTGGCCGACAGCTTCATCTTCGCCGGACTGACGCTGGTCGTCACCGGATTCGACGGCCCCGATATCCATGTGCAAGTCGGCCGCGGCAGCCCGAGTGTGCCGACGTACGTGGGCGGCCGCATGCCGCTTTCCACCAACCTCGCAGCGCGGGTGCGCGGCCTGCTCAATGCGCCGGACCGCTGGACCGAAATGCCGGCGGATGTGCGCGAATGGCTCGAAATCCAGCAGCGGCGCTCACGCCTGCCGGGGCTTGATGACCTGCTCGTCGAAACCTTCGAACGCGACGGCCGCTGGTTCATGGTCGCCTATGGCTTTGCCGGCCGCAACGCCCATCAGACGCTTGGGATGTTGCTCACCCAGCGCATGGAGGCGGCCGGATTACAGCCGCTCGGCTTTGTCGGCAGCGATTACATGGTCGCCGTCTGGAGCTTGCAACGCGTTACCGACCCCAGGCCATTGTTCAGCCCGGATGTCTTCGAAGACGAGCTTGCCGAATGGATGGCCGCCTCGCCCTTCCTGCGCCGCGCCTTTCGTGAAGTGGCCATCATTGGTGGCCTCATCGAGCGCGCCATCCCCGGCCAGCACAAGACCGGTCGCGCGATGAGCGTCTCCTCCGATCTCATCTATGACGTGCTGCGCCGCCACGAGCCGTCGCACCTGCTGCTCACCGCCGCCTGGTCGGATGCGCGCAGCAAGTTGACTGATATCGATCGGCTGGCGACGCTGCTCGAAACCGCCCAGGCGCGGCTGACGCTGGTCGAACTCGATCGCGTGTCACCACTCGCTGTGCCGGTCCTGCTCGAAATGGGCCGGGAGTCGGTGCCAGGAGCCGCCGACACAGCGCTGCTGATCGAAGCGGCGGCACTGGCCGCCGAAGCGATGCAAGTGGATTAACTGGGGTCTGGGGCCAATGGCCCCAGCCGCCGGAGGCGTACTACACGTCCAGATTGGCGACGTTCAGCGCGTTGTCCTGAATGAACGCCCGGCGCGGTTCGACGACATCGCCCATCAGCTTGGTGAAGATGTCGTCGGCAAGATCGGCTTCATCGGCATCGACGCGGAGCAACGTGCGGGCGGCCGGGTCGAGCGTGGTTTCCCACAACTGCTCGGCGTTCATTTCGCCAAGACCCTTGTAGCGTTGCACCGACAGGCCCTTGCGGCCCGAATCGAGGATGGCGGTCAGCAGATCCGACGGGCGGGTGATGCGGCGATCGCCGAGCGTTGCCGAGCCGATATAACTGCCGGCTTCCTGCATCGCGAGGACATGCAGCCGCGGCGCCTCGGGGGACGCCATGAAGGCGGCATCGATGACATGATGATCGGCGACGCCGCGCCAATCACGGCGCAGGTGATAGCCGCCTTCGATGCCCGGCTCGGCGGTCCAGCTTGCCTTGTCGATATCGGCAGCGGTGAGCCAGGTGGCGGTCGAATTGGCGGCGGCGCGCGCGGCATCGCCGGTGATGCCGGGTTCGAGCGCACCATTGAGCGCCAGTGCCTCGATGACATGGGCGGGATAACGGCGCGGCACATAGTCCATCAGCGCGCGCAGCTTGCGGGCATGATCGACAACAGCGCGCAGATCACCGTCGGTGCGCGGGCCGGTCGGCGTGTTGAGCACCAACCCCGACAGACCGGCATCGATGAGATAGTCTTCGAGCGCCGCATTGTCTTTCAAATAGACCTCGGAACGGCCGCGCGCGACCTTGTAAAGCGGCGGCTGGGCGATGAAGAGGTGCCCATTCTTGATCAGCTCGGGCATCTGGCGATAGAAGAACGTCAGCAGCAGCGTGCGGATATGCGCGCCATCGACATCGGCGTCCGTCATGATGACGATCTTGTGGTAGCGCAGTTTCTCGATCTTGAACTCGTCACGGCCAATGCCGGTGCCGAGCGCCTGGATCATCGTGCCGATTTCGCGGCTGCTGAGCATCCGGTCGAAACGCGCGCGCTCCACATTGAGGATCTTGCCGCGCAGCGGCAGGATCGCCTGGAACTGGCGGTTGCGGCCCTGCTTGGCGGAGCCGCCGGCGCTATCGCCTTCGACGAGGAACAGTTCGGACTTTGCCGGATCGCGCTCCTGGCAGTCGGCGAGTTTGCCCGGCAGGCTGGCGATATCGAGCGCGCCCTTGCGGCGCGTCAGGTCGCGCGCCTTTTTGGCGGCTTCGCGAGCAGCGGCGGCATCGATGATCTTCGCCATTATGGTGCGGGCGTGCGCCGGATTTTCCTCCAGCCAGATGGCGAGGCGATCGGCGATCAGCGCTTCCAGTGGCTGCCGAACTTCCGACGACACCAGCTTGTCCTTGGTCTGTGACGAGAACTTCGGATCTGGCAGTTTCACCGAAACGATAGCGGTCAGGCCTTCGCGCATGTCGTCGCCGGTTAGCGTTACCTTCTCCTTCTTCAACACGCCGCTCGATTCGGCATAGTTGTTGAGGGTGCGGGTCAGGGCGGCACGGAACGCTGCCATATGCGTGCCGCCGTCGCGCTGCGGGATGTTGTTGGTGAAGGCGAGGACCTGCTCGTAATAGCTGTCGTTCCATTCGAGCGCGACATCGATGCCGATGTCGCCGCTTTCGCCATGGATCGCGACAGGCGCCGCGATCAGCGGCGTCTTGGACTTGTCGAGATACTGAACGAACGCCGCGATGCCGCCTTCATAGTACAGCTCGACAGTCTTTTCCTCGGCGTGACGGGCATCGGTCAGGTGAAGGCGAACGCCGGAATTGAGGAAGGCCAGTTCGCGGAAGCGGTGCTCGAGCTTGCCGAAATCGAACTCGATGATCTTGAAGGTGGCGGGGCTGGGCAGGAAGGTGACGCGGGTGCCGCGCTTGCCTTCGGGCGCCGGGCCAACGATCTTCAGCGGTGCCTCGGCGTCGCCGTGGCGGAAGCGCATCCAATGCTCCTGGCCGTCGCGCCAGATAGTGAGTTCGAGCCATTCGCTGAGCGCATTGACCACCGAAACGCCGACGCCGTGCAGTCCTCCCGACACCTTGTAAGCATTGGCGTCCGAATTCTCGAACTTCCCGCCGGCATGCAGCTGGGTCATGATGACTTCGGCGGCCGACACACCTTCTTCGGTATGGATGCCGGTCGGGATACCGCGGCCATTGTCGGTCACGCTCACCGAGCCATCGGGGTTGAGAACGATGCGGATGAGATCGCAATAGCCGGCGAGCGCTTCGTCGATGGCATTGTCGCTGACTTCGAAGACCATGTGATGCAGGCCCGAGCCGTCATCGGTATCGCCGATATACATGCCGGGGCGTTTGCGCACCGCATCAAGGCCGCGCAGCACCTTGATCGAATCGGCGTCGTAATCGGCCGGCGCCTGGTTGGTTTCGTCGCTCAAAACAATGTCCTTGGAACCTATGTTACAGGCTATAGACGTTCCCGCGCGTGCGTGCGAGGGCTAGATGACGGTAATCAGGCGGTGACGAGGCCCTGAATCGCCGCAAACGGCGCCCGCCTTACCGCCGTGTTGCCATGGGCGTGCAATACTCATCCATGATGCGTCGATGACACAATTCCGTCGCTGACATGCAATCGCGTCACCGTCGCGCCAACCGAATCGAAAAGCGCAGGATCGGTGCCGGTCATCCAGACCTGGCCGCCGGTTGCCGCCAATCGCGCGAAGAGATCGGCGCGTCGGGCGGCATCGAGGTGCGCCGCCACCTCGTCGAGCAGCAGCAAGGGTGGCCGGCCGGTTCGCACCGCCACAAGTTCAGCATGGGCCAGGATGATGGCGATCAGCAACGCCTTTTGCTCGCCAGTGGAACCGCGTGCCGCAGGCTCACTCTTGGCGGCATGGGTGACAAGCAGATCGGCACGATGCGGCCCGATGCGCGCGCGCCCGGCAGCGGCATCTCCAGCCCGCCCACGCGCCAGCAGCGCCTGAAAGTCATCGGGAACCGTATTGGCTTCGAGGGCCAGCAATGGCCGTGCAAACGGGCCTTGCGGCGCCGCTTTCAAAGCCAATGATAGCGCTGCCACCGTCTCGGCGCGGGCGGCCGCCACCGCCGCACCGTGCTCGGCCATTGCCGCTTCCAGCGCCGACAGCCACTGCGGGTCGGCGGGCACTTCGCCTGCCAGCAGCCGATTGCGCGCCCGCATCGCGGCGTCATAGCGCAGGCTTTCGCGGCCATGACCAGGGTGCAGCGCTAGCACCAGCCGATCGAGAAAACGTCGCCTCGCCCCCGGCGCATCGGCAAAGATGCGATCCATGGCCGGGGTGAGCCACACGAGCGCCAGCCATTCGCCCAATGCCGCCGCTGTGGCCGTTGCACCATTGACCCGCACGATGCGGCGCTCGGGCGC
>JAAFIT010000256.1 GCA_013298745.1 Sphingomonadales bacterium | reverse complement strand
CCACGGCCTCGAACTCGCCGCGACGGCCGAAACCCAGGGCCTCGCGCTCCGCTATGAAGCGGCCGTTGCCGGCGGTATCCCGATCATCAAGGCGCTCGGCGAAGGCATGGCGGCGAACCGTATCGCTCGCGTCTATGGGCTGCTCAACGGCACCTGCAATTACATCCTGACCCGAATGGAGGCCGAACGCTTGCCGTTCGCCGTCGTCCTCGCCGAAGCGCAGGCGGCGGGCTATGCCGAGGCCGATCCGAGCTTTGATATCGATGGCATCGATACGGCACACAAACTCAGCCTGCTTGCCGCACTGGCCTTTGGCGCGCGCATCGATTTCGCCGGCGTTGCGACCCACGGCATCCGCGCCATCGAGCTTGCCGATCTTGATCAGGCAGCGGCGCTGGGCTTTCGCATCAAGCTGGTCGGGCTGGCCGAGCACAGCGGCGGCACGCTTTATCAGCGCGTCCACCCGGCGCTGGTGCCGCTCGATCACCCGCTTGCAGCAGCCAGCGGCGCGCTCAACGCCGTCACCGCCGAGGGCGATTTCGTCGGCCGGCTGTTCTTTCAGGGCCGCGGTGCCGGCGAAGGGCCGACCGCTAGCGCCGTTGTTGCCGATCTGATCGATGTTGCCCGCGGCGCCACCACGCTGCCGTTCGGCATGCCGGTGGCGCACTTGACTGCACTGCCGAGCGCCGACCCGGCGAGCCGGCGGGGCCGCTACTATCTGCGGCTGACCGTTGCCGATCGTCCCGGCGTGCTGGCCGAGTTGACGGCGGCACTGCGCGATCATGGCGTGTCGATCGAAAGCCTCGTCCAGCGCGGCGAATCGTCGAGCGGCGACGCCATGGTGGTGATGATCACCCATGTCAGCGATGAAGTCGCCGTCAATGCCAGCCTGGCGCAGATGGCCAACAGCGATGCCGTCACTGACGCACCGGTGATGATGCATATCCTCGATTTCTGAACGACCCTTCCCACGCTTCGGCAAAGGTCCTACAGCCAGCCGAAATAGCCGCAGGAGCCATGATGACCGTTACGCCACGCAGCTCGACGCTCGATCGCGTCCTTGTTCTCGAAATGGTGCGGGTCACCGAAAATGCCGCCATTGCCTGCGCCAAGTTGATCGGTCGCGGCGATGAAAAGGCTGCCGATGCCGCCGCTGTCGAAGCGATGCGCGACGCGCTCAACCAGCTCGAGTTCGATGGCACCGTCGTCATCGGCGAAGGCGAACGCGACGAAGCGCCGATGCTGTTCATTGGCGAAAAGGTCGGCCGTGGCTATCTGGAAACCGGCGTCGGCACTGGCCCTAAGATCGACATCGCGCTCGATCCGCTCGAAGGCACCACCATCACCGCCAAGGCCGGGCCCAACGCCCTCGCTGTGCTCGCCATCGCCGAAGAGGGTGGACTGCTCAACGCACCCGACGTCTATATGGACAAAATCGCGGTCGGGCCCGGCTATCCTGCCGGCGTCATCGACCTGCGGAAATCGGCGACTGACAACGTGAAGTCCGTCGCAGCGGCCAAGGGCGTTGCCGCCAGCGACCTGATTATCTGCGTTCTCGACCGCCCGCGCCACGAAGCGCTGATTGCCGAATTGCGCAGCCTCGGATGCGGTATCCAGTTGATCCCCGATGGTGATGTCGCTGGCGTCATCGCCACGACCAACCCCGATACCGGCATCGATATCTATATGGGCAGCGGCGGCGCGCCGGAGGGCGTGCTGGCGGCTGCCGCACTGCGTTGCGTCGGCGGCCAGTTGCAAGGCAAGCTGGTGTTCCGCAACGACGATGAACGCGGCCGCGCGCGGCGCTGGGGCATCACTGATCTCGACCGGGTCTATGATCTGAATGATCTGGCCAAGGGCGACGTGATCTTCGCGGCCACCGGTGTCACAGATGGTTCGCTGCTGAAAGGCGTCAAGCGCCGCCGCGACGGAGTGATCACCACCCAGAGTGTTGTCATGCGCGCCTCATCGGGCACCGTGCGCTGGGTGAGCGGCGAGCATCGCAACAATCGGCATGCCTGATCGCAAGACGGCAGCGCCGGCGCGATGACCGGCCCAGGGAAATGACCAACAACGTCTTCAACGTTGCCACATCGATCCTGGGACAGCCGTGGCGCTGGCGTGGCGGCGTGCTGCCGGGCGGTGATCTTGACGGCCGTGGCACCGACGAACTGCTCCACCATCTGTTCCGCGCACGCGGCGCCAGCCAGGCTGATTTCGCCCGGCTGAAGGCGCCAACGCTGCGCGACTGGCTGCCCGACCCGGCGATCTTTTCCGACATGGAGGCCGCTGCCACCCGGCTGGCTGATGCAATCGCCGCTGGAGAAGCGATTGTCGTCTTCGGCGACTATGACGTCGATGGCGCAACCTCAGCCGCCGTTTTGATCCGCTATCTGCGCATGGTTGGCGCAACGGTAGGTCACTACATCCCCGACCGACTGCTCGAAGGCTATGGCCCGTCGGCCGATGCGCTCGTGGCGCTGAAAACCGCAGGCGCCGATCTTGTCGTCACGGTTGATTGCGGCACGCAAGGTTTCGAAGCCCTCGCGGCGGCGCGTGCTGCAGGACTCGATGTCATCGTTGTCGACCATCACCAGCCTTCGACAGCGCTGCCGCTGGCATTGGCGCTGGTCAACCCCAACAGGCTCGACGAAAGCGTCGAGGCAGCGGCGCATGGGCATCTGGCAGCGGTTGGTGTCGCATTTCTGCTTGTCGTCGCGCTCAATCGCCAGTTGCGCCAGCGCGGTGCCTTCGCCCGACAGCCAGAGCCGCAGTTGACGGGACTGCTCGATATCGTCGCGCTCGGAACCGTCGCCGATGTGGTGCCGCTCACAGGCCTCAACCGAGCCTTTGTCACGCAAGGATTGAAGGTCATGCGCGCCAGGCGCAACCCCGGCCTTACTGCCTTGATCGATGTCGCAGGGCTGACCAAGCCGCCAGCAGCGCGTGATCTTGGCTTTGCGCTTGGGCCGCGAGTCAACGCCGGTGGCCGTGTCGGCAAGTCCGATCTCGGCGTGCGGCTGCTCACAACCGACGACCCCGCCGAAGCGCAAGCGCTGGCCTTTGAACTTGATCGCCTGAATATCGAACGGCGCAGCATCGAAGCCGAGGTCACCGAGGCGGCATTGGCGCTGAGCAATCCCGAATCGAATGCTGCTATCGCCGTCGTCGCGGGTGACGGCTGGCACCCAGGCGTGATCGGCATTGTTGCGTCACGGCTGAAAGACCGGTTGCACCGGCCGACGATCGTCATCGCCCTTCAAGACGACGGCATGGGCAAAGGCTCAGGACGCTCGCTCCCCGGCGTTGATCTCGGCGCTGCAGTGCTGGCCGCCAAGGACCATGGCCTGTTGGTTGCCGGGGGTGGCCATGCCATGGCCGCTGGCCTGACGGTCACGGCAGACCGGATCGAAGCCCTCACGGCTTTCCTCAACGACCGGCTCGCCGGTGCCGTAGACCGCGCGGCGGCGACCCGCGGCCTTGATTGCGACGCCGCCGTGGCGCCGCGCGGGGTCAATCTCGCGCTGGTCGAAACGCTCGATATTGCCGGACCCTATGGGCAGGGCTGGCCGGCGCCACGCGTCGCTTCCGGCCCCTGGACCGCCGTCGACTGCCGGATCGTTGGCGAAAATCACGTCAAGCTGGTGTTGAGCGGCGTCGACGGGGCGCGCTGCAAAGCCATTGCCTTTCGCCATGCCGACACAGACGTTGGCGCTGCGCTGGCCGGCGCCAGAAGCCGGCCCTTCTATCTCGCCGGGCGCATCAAGCGCGACGATTGGAAAGGCGATCCGAGCGTCGAAATCGAAATCGACGACATGGCCTGGGCCTGATCGAATCAGTTTCGGCCCGGCAGAAGCCCGCGTCCGGAAGTCGCTTTTTACGCAGACTGCTCGCGGCGGCGCCAGCGGATCGCGCCACCAACGGCGCCGGCGCCCACCACCATCATGGACCAGGTCGTGACTTCCGGGGTGGGACTGGTGGTCGGCGGGGACGGCAACAAGTTCTCGGGCTTGAGCAATGCAGGCGGCGGGGTTCCGTTACCACCACCGCCCAGTATATTGACGCCGCTATTCCCTGCGCCGCCTGAAAAGCGCGCAGGAGACAATGCGACATTGTTATCAAGCGCAGCGAAACCACTGGGCCCTAGGTCTGACAAACCGTCACCCAACACGATCTGCGGGATTGCTGCACACGGCACGGCTGCGACGGCCGCGCGTTGCGCCGGGGCACTGTGGATCGCCGGTCGCGGCTTGATCGCAGCGCGCACCTTGTGCGCCGCAGGCACCATGACCGCACCTGTCGAACCGGCACAGACACACATCAGAAGCTTCGCTGCCGGAGTCACGCTGCACACCTCAACAAACATTAATGCATTTACTAATTTTTCCTATATATCGATGTTGTCGCGAAATTGCAACTCTGGCTCAGATCGGAAGAG
>JAAFIT010000253.1 GCA_013298745.1 Sphingomonadales bacterium | reverse complement strand
TGTCCGCCACCGCGCTGTTGAAGGCGACGCCCAACCCCGATGATGCCGCCATCGATGCGGCCATGGCCGGCAATGTCTGCCGCTGCGGCACCTATCCGCGCATCCGCGCCGCCATCAAGGCGGCTGTCAAGGGAGGCGTGGCATGACCGCGATGCTGACACGCCGGGGTGTGTTGCAGGTTTCGGCGCTGGCTGGTGGCGGGTTGCTCATCGGCTTTCCGCTCGGCGCCGCCAGTGCCTCTGGCTTCAACCCTAACGCCTTTATTCGACTGGCGAGCGATGGCGCAGTGACCTTCGTGATGCCGCAACAGGAAATGGGGCAGGGCATCCACACCGCGCACAGCCAGATCTTGGCCGAAGAGTTCGATTGTGACTGGAAGCGTGTGTCAGTCGAACAATCGCCGCCCGATGACGTGCTGTTCGGCGGCCCGCGCAAGCGGCAGGGCACTGGAGGCTCGTCGTCGATCCGCGCCGGCTTTGTACCGCTCTTGCGCCAGGCCGGCGCCGATGCGCGGGCGCTGGTGGTCACGGCCGCGGCCAAGGGCTGGGGTGTCGATCCGGCAAGCTGCCGAACCCGCGACAGCGTCGTCTACCACGATGCCAGCGGTCGCCGTGCCGATTATGGATCGCTTGCTGCTGCAGCAGCGCAGATGCCGGCGCCGGCATCCCCGGCGGCGCTGAAGAACCCTGCCGATTTCCGCCTGATCGGTACGCCCGCAAAGCGGCTCGATACGCCGGACAAAATCACCGGTGCCGCCAAATATGGCATCGATGTGCGGATTCCGGGCGCCGGTGTGGCGACGCTGATGCAGGCGCCGGTTGTCGGCGGCAAGGTGCGCAGTGTTGACGACAGTGCGGCCAAGGCGCTGCCCGGCGTGCGCCAGATTATTGTCCTCGATGATCTGGTGGCCGTTGTCGGCGATCATTTTTGGGCGGCGAAACAGGGGCTGGAGGCGCTGAAGATCAGCTGGGACGATGGCCCGCACGGCAACATCGATTCCGCTGCGATCTGGGCCAAGCTGCGTGCCGACGCGGCGACGCCCGGCGTGACCGCCCATAGCAAGGGCGACGCGGCCGCAATGTTGGCGGCCCCTGACGCGGTGCGTGTCGAGGCCGATTATGAACTGCCATTTGTCGCGCACGCCCCCATGGAGCCTTTGAACTGCACCGTGCATCTGGAGGCTGATCGCTGCACCCTGTGGATGGGCACACAGGTGCAGACCCGCGCCCGCGCCGCTGCCGCCACGGTGCTCGGCTGGCCACCCGAGAAGGTCATCCTCAACAATCACAATCTCGGCGGCGCCTTTGGCCGGCGGCTCGATATCGACATGGTGACCAACGCCGTCCGCATCGCCCAAAAGGTGAAGGGGCCCGTCAAGATCATCTGGACGCGCGAGGAGGACATGCGCCACGATATGTACCGGCCAGCCTATCGCAATGTCATGGCGGCGACGCTGGAAGGCGGCAAGGTGGCGGCGTGGAGCCACCGCATCGCCGCCGGATCGGTGTCGGCGCGAATGTCCGGTCAGCCGCCCAAGGACGGGCTGGATCGCGGCAATGTCGAAGGCGCCACCGAACTGCCCTATGCCATCCCGCACCAGCATGTCGCCTATGTGCGGTCGGAACCGCTGGCGGTGAATGTCGGCTATTGGCGCGGCGTCGGGCCGAACAACAGCCTGTATGCGGTCGAATGCTTTATCGATGAACTCGCCGCCAAGGCCGGGGCCGATCCGGTGGCGTTCCGGCTGGCGATGCTGGCGGACGAACCGCGCGCGGCCGAAGTGCTCAAGCTGGCGGCGGCCAGGTCCGGCTGGGGCAGCCCGATGCCGGCCCGCCATGGCCGCGGCATTTCGGTGATCAAGGCGTTCGGTTCGTATCTGGCAACGGTCGCCGAAGTCGCTGTCGCCGATGATGGCGCGGTCAAGGTCACGCGACTTGTCACCGCTGCCGATGTCGGGCTGGTGATCAATCCGGCGACGCTGGCGGCGCAGATCGAGGGCGGGCTGCTCTATGGCCTGACTGCGGTGCTGCACGGCGATATCCATGTCGAGAAGGGCCGGGTGGTGGAGAGCAATTTCCACGACTATCTGCCGCTGCGTATCGATGCGGCGCCGAAGATCGAGGTCCATATCGTCAAGAGCAGCGCCAACCCCGGCGGCATCGGCGAGCCGGGGACGACGTCCGTCACGCCGTCGGTGGTCAATGCGATTGCGGCGGCGACGGGGGTGCGGCTGCGGCGGTTGCCGGTGGATGGCGCGGCTTTGGCGAAGGCTTAGCGGCTCGGGCTGCCAGTTGCGCCAGCTTCCGCACGACGCGAAAACAAGGTGAAGGTCGGCGGCTGACAAAGGAGTTGCCATGACCTTCCCACTGCCCAATGCCTCGCACGATCTTTCCGGCCAGGTGGCGCTTGTCACCGGGGCGTCGGCGGGGCTGGGGCAACGCTTTGCGCGGGTGCTGGCGGCGGCCGGCGCGCATGTTGCGGTGACGGCGCGGCGGGTTGACCGGCTGGAGGCGCTGGTCGCCGAGATTGCGGCTGCGGGCGGCACCGCCAAGGCGTTCGCGCTAGATGTCACCGATGCCGATCAGCTCACCAGCATCGTCGGCACGGTGGAGGCGGCGATGGGGCCGGTGTCGATCCTCGTCAACAACGCCGGCATTCCCGATGCCCAGCGCGCCACCAAGATGTCGGTCGAGTTGATCGACAGGGTGCTCGATACCAATGTCCGCGCGCCGTTCATCCTCGCCTGCGAGGTCGCGCGGCGGTTGATCGCGAGCGCCAAACCGGGCCGCATCGTCAACATCGCTTCGATGGCGGCCTATGGTTACAACGGCAACGGTGCGGCGCTTTATTCGACCACCAAGGGCGCGGTGGTGCGGATGACCGAGGCGCTGTCGGTCGAATGGGCGAAGAACCACATCAACGTCAACGCCATTGCCCCTGGCGCCTTTGCGTCGGAAATGATGGATGGCATGCTCGAACGCATGGGCGATATCAGCCAGTATTTTCCGCGAAAGCGCATCGGTGCCGCCGAACAGATGGATTCGACGTTGCTGTTCCTGGTCTCGCCGGCATCCGAATGCGTGACCGGAACGGTGGTCAAGATCGACGACGGCCAGGGACACAAATGATGGATTACACAACGATCAGCGTTGAAAAGCGCGGGAACGTCGACTGGCTGACGCTCAACCGGCCCGAAGCTCTCAACAGCATTTCCCTGACGATGGTCGGCGAGCTCAACGACTATTTCGGCAAGCTCTATAACGATGCCAGCGTCCGCATTGTCGTCATGCGCGGGGCCGGGCGGGCGTTCTGCGCCGGGCTCGATATCAAGGACAATCTGGGTCGCAATGTCGATGACATCCCCTTTGGCGGCGGCTTTGGTTTTCAGGGCTATCTCGCCGATGTCTATATCAAGATGCGCCGTTGCCCGCAGCCGATCATTTCGCTGATTCACGGCCCGGCGTGCGGCGGCGGCCTCGCCTTTGCGCTGGCGTCGGACATTCGCATCGCCGGCCAGAGCGCGCGGATGAATTCGGCCTTCATCCGGTTGGGCCTCAGCTCGTGCGACATGGGCGTCAGCTATTTCCTGCCGCGCCTTGTCGGCGCCTCGCTGGCGGCCGAATTGATGCTCACCGGCCGCTTCATCAACGCCGAACGGGCGCTCGCCACCGGGCTGGTGTCGCAACTGGTGCCCGATGATGGCCTTGAGGCGGCAGGCCAGGCGCTGGTCGATGAAATGCTCGGCACCTCGCCGATCGGGCTGCGGATGACCAAGGAAGGCCTGGCGATGGCGATCGATGCCCCTAGTCTCGAAGCCGCCATGGCAATCGAGAACCGCAACCAGCTGATGTGCGCGGCGTCGGCCGATTTTGCCGAAGGCATGAAGGCGTTTCTCGAAAAGCGCACACCCAATTACACCGGACGATAGGAGCCAGCATGATCGGCCAGACTCGATATCCGCACGTCTTTCGCCCGCTCGATCTGGGCTTCACCCAGTTGAAGAACCGCATCCTGATGGGGTCGATGCACACCGGGCTTGAGGATATTCCCGGCGGCTTCGTGCGCCAGGCCGCCTATTTCGCCGAACGCGCCCGCGGCGGGGTGGGGATGATCATCACCGGCGGCATCATGCCCAATTTCGAAGCCGGCGGCGGCACCAAGCTGTCGACGCCCGAGGAAGCAGCCGACCATCGCATCGTCACCGAAGCGGTGCACGCCGCCGATCCGGATGTGAAGATCTGCATGCAGATCCTCCACACCGGGCCGCTCGCCGGTACGCCCGAATGCGTGGCGCCGTCGGCGATCCGCTCGCGCATCGGTCGCTTCGTGCCGAACGAACTCGATGAGGACGGCATCGAAAAGCAGCTCAATGATTTCGCCAATTGCGCCGCCATGGCCAAGCTGGCCGGCTATGACGGCGTCGAGGTCATCGGTTCGGCG
>JAAFIT010000254.1 GCA_013298745.1 Sphingomonadales bacterium | reverse complement strand
TGCTGCCCAATGCGCGCTGTCGGCGAGCCAATCGGGGTGATGCGCGATATAGGTCCAGGTGCGCGCGCCGGCGATGCGATCGGCAAGCGTTTCGACATCGCCCGACAGCCGATCGAGATGCGCCAGTTCGCTTGCCACCCAGGCGGCCGGCAGCTTGCCATCGCCTTCGGACAAATGCCGGAAGATGCGACCAACGAGCCGGGCATGGGCTTCGGCGCCGGTCTTGCGATAATCGGGCAGGCCGCACGCCGCCCACAGCCGGGTGACACCCCGCGCCCCGCCGGCCAGCTTGTGGGTGCGCTCCATCACCCAGGGCTCACCCGCCAGCCGCTTAAGCACCGCGACGTCGATGGCGTCGTCGCTGCGCACCAGTTCAGGGCGCGGGGGCCGCAAATCAAGCGAGGCGATGAGGCGCGGCACGCTGCCCAGATCGAGATCGGTGTTGCGCCAGATGATCTGGGTCAGCGGCTCGAAGCGGTGCTCCTCCAGCCCCTCGATTTCCTCGGGCGTGAAGCTGGCGGCCTCGGCCTGGCCGAGCTGGACAGTGCCGAAGCTGCCGTCCTTTTGATAGCGTCCGGCGCGGCCGGCAATCTGCGCCATTTCGCTCAAGGTCAGGCGGCGGTGACGGCGGCCATCGAACTTGCCAAGCGAAGCAAAGGCGACATGGGCAATGTCCATGTTGAGGCCCATGCCGATGGCATCGGTGGCGACGAGATAATCGACCTCACCCGACTGGTACATCGCCACCTGGGCGTTGCGGGTGCGCGGGGAGAGGCTGCCCATCACCACCGCGGCGCCGCCCTTTTGCCGGCGCAGCATTTCGGCGAGCGCATAGACTTCGGCAGCGGTAAAGGCGACGATCGCTGATCGGCGCGGCAACCGCGACAGCTTTTTTGCGCCGGCATAGGCGAGCGTGGAAAAGCGCGGCCGGGTGACGATTTCGGCTTCGGGGATGAGTTTGCGGATCAAGGGCCGCAATGTCTCCGAGCCGAGGATCATGGTTTCGCCATAGCCGCGGGCGTGCAGCAACCGATCGGTGAAGACATGGCCGCGCTCGGGATCAGCGGCGACCTGGCCTTCGTCGATGGCGAGGAACGAGACTTCCCGATCGAGCGGCATCGCTTCGACGGTGCAAAGGAAATAGCGCGCGCCGGGGGGCACGATCTTTTCCTCGCCAGTGATCAAGGCGACGTTCGCGGCGCCCTTCAGTGCGACAACGCGATCATAGACTTCGCGGGCGAGCAGCCGCAGCGGAAAGCCGATCATGCCGCTGACATGGCCGCACAACCGTTCGACGGCGAGATGGGTCTTGCCGGTGTTGGTCGGCCCCAGCACCGCAGTCACCGGGCCGGCGGGCATGCGACCGCGCGGGGCGGCGGGGCGTGGAAAGCTGTGGGTGGCGATTGTCACGCCGCGTGAAGCCGGAGGGAAACTATCGGCGACAAAGCGCCCTGTGCCGCGCGGATTGGGCCTGCCGAAAGCGATTGAGACCCTGAACGGTGCATCGCGTCCTTTGCAACATGGTTGCTGGCATCAAGCTGCCACGGCGCGACTCGGCATTCAAGTGAACCTTCAAAGACTATCGACTCGTCGCATCGAAATGCCTTGCCAGCGTGGCATGATTGACACACCCCCTGCGATTCAGCCAAGGATTCCACGGTCTTGAATGTTCGTCGAGACGACCCTGGGGGGGGATGTTGGTGTTTCAGCCCGATTTTCATGGCAGTATCGCTACCACCAGCGTGGCAGCGGCTGGCAGCATCGGCAATGTCGCACCCACGGATTGGCGGCGCTTTCTGCCTCGACGCGGCGAAGATGCCCGCGATCTGCTCGTCGATCTCGGTGACAATATCGGCAGCCGCAAATGGTGGCTCGGGCTTGGCACCTGCCTCGGCCTGTGCGGCGCGGCGCTGCTGCTCGCTGTGCAAGTTCCGGCGCTGATCGGCAGTGCCCGTACCGCGCCGACGCCGGCCGAGCGCGATGCGCTGCAACCGCAGAGCATTGCGCCGCTGGCGCGCGGTGCCGCAACCGGCAAGGACAGTCTGCCGAATTCCCGGCTCGTCGAACCGCTGGCTGAGGCACCCGAGCGGCCCCGCCTGGAACTCACCGCCACCATCGGCCGCCGTGACAGCTTTGAAGCCGCGCTGCGTCGTGCCGGCGTGGGGCGCGACGATCTTGCGGCTGTCACGCAGTTGTTGCGCCCGGTGGTCAACCCCGGCAGCCTGCCGCGCGGCACCGATATCGATATCGTGCTGGGTCGCCGCGAGAGCCGCAGCCAACCCCGTCCGCTCGAACTCGCCGGCTTTCGCGCGGCCTTTGATCTGCGCGTCGCCATCGCGCGGGAAAATGGTGCGCTGGCGCTGCGCCGTATTCCCATTGCCATCGACAAGACTCCACTGCGCGTACAGGGCGCTGTCGGCAATGGCCTGCAACGCGCCCTCAGCGGTGCCGGTGTGCCGGCCGCAGCGGCAGCCGATGCCATTCGCGCGCTCGGCTATGTCGTCGATTTCCAGCGCGGTGTCGGCAAGCGTGATCGCTTCGATGTCATCGTCGCGCAGGAACGCGCCGAAACCGGCGAAGTGCGCTTCGGCAATCTGCTTTATGCGGCGCTGAAGCGCGACGGCAAGGACCCGGTCACGCTGGCGCGCTACAACCCGGGCAAGGGCGACAGCCAAAGTGGCGGGGAATTCTACCGCGCCAATGGCGAAAGCGCCCGCAAGGGCCTGATGAAGACGCCGGTGGATGGTGCGCGGCTCACCTCGGGGTTCGGCATGCGTTTCCACCCCTTGCTGGCCTATTCGCGCATGCACCAGGGCGTCGATTTCGGCGCCGCATCGGGATCACCGATCATGGCGGCGGCCAGCGGCGTTGTCGGTTTTGCCGCCCGCCACGGTGGCCATGGCAATTATGTGCGACTCGTGCACAACAAGGAATTGTCCACCGGTTATGCCCATATGTCGCGCTTTGCCGTCAAGCCCGGCCAGCGCGTCACCCAGGGGCAGGTCATCGGCTATGTCGGCTCGACGGGCATCTCCACCGGGCCGCATCTGCACTACGAAATCTGGCTGCGCGGCAAGCCGGTCAACCCGACGCAACTGAAGTTTGTCGGCGGTTCGCAACTTTCCGGCGCCGATCTGACGCGGTTCAAGGCGATGCTCGGCCGTCTCGAAGGCCTGGCCGTCACCGGCGCTGCCGCTGTTTCCACCGCAAAGGCGCGCTAGCGTTTTTTCAGTTTCGTCGGCACCAGCCCACGCCCCCGCCCAACCACCCAACGACAGTATGCTGAACTGGGTGGTTGGGCGGGGGCGCGGGCTGGTGCCGGCTCCGATTAAACAAACGCTGACCGCCACAAATTGGCCGCAGCAGCACGCCAGACAGGCAGGGTTCTACCGTTGTGGACCCTGTATCATGCGTATTCTGCCGCTAATTCTTTTGCTCACCGCTGGTCCGGCGCTCGCCCTTCAGCAGCCGCAGCGCGAAGTGGCGCGGATTGTCAGCCCGGTCTGGGCCGATGAAGCGAGCCGCGATGCTGCCGGCGAAGCGGCCAATGTTATCCGCCTGCTCGGGCTGGGGCCGGGCCAGACGGTCGCTGATATCGGCGCCGGCAGCGGCTACTACACAATGCGCGTCTCACCCGTCGTCGGTCCACGCGGCCGGGTGATCGCGCAGGATGTCACGCCGCGCTATCTCGATGATCTCAAGCGCCGGGTGCGCAAGGCCGGGCTCACCAATGTCAGTTTCGTTCTCGGCACGCACGGTGATCCGCGGCTCAAGCCCGCCAGCGTCGATGTCGCGCTGTTGATCCACATGTATCACGAGATCGCACAGCCCTATGCGCTGCTAGGGAAGCTGCGCACCAGCCTCAAGCCCGGTGGCCGCATCGCCATCGTCGATCTCGATCGGCCGAGCGAACAACATGGCATGCTCAAAGAGACGCTGGTCTGCGAAGTCCGCTCGGTCGGCTTCGATCTGGTGTCGATGACCGAATTGAAGCCCGGCTATCTGGCGATTTTCAAGCCCGGTGCACCGGCGGATCCGCAAACCGTCAAGTCCTGCCGAAGCTGATCAGGCGCTCCAGCGCGAAAAGATCGCCGTCGGTAGCAGCAACCCGCGCGCCTCTTCGCGCACCGCCATGTCGCCCGATTCGATACGGCCGGGCGGCATCGCTTCGACCATCAGCGCGTCCAGCGCCAGCGCCGACAGGCGGATGGCATAGACGGTCAGCACCAGGAAAGCCGCATCATCGGCGAGCAACTGCCGCGCCAGATGGACAAGCTCGGGCAGGTCGCGCTCAAGCTGCCACACCTCGCCCTCCGGGCCGCGGCCATATTTGGGCGGATCGAGCAGGATGCCGTGATATTTGCTGCCGCGCCGCACTTCGCGGCGCATGAACTTCAACGCATCGTCGATCAGCCAGCGCACCGGCGCGACGCCAAGGCC
>JAAFIT010000252.1 GCA_013298745.1 Sphingomonadales bacterium | reverse complement strand
GAAGCCTATGCCGACCAGGCAGCCGGCCTGCTTGGAGCGGGATCGCCCTTGCTCGAGGATCTTCTCGATGCGCTGTGGTTGATCGCCGCCGTCGATGGCTTTCACGACGAGGAACTCGCCTATCTCGATGCCGTCGCGGCGCGACTGGGCTTTGATGCTGCAGCGGCTGCCCGGGTGCGCGCCCGCCACACCGGCCCCGCCGCCGACGACCCCTGGGCGATTTTGGGCGTCGAGCCCGGCGCCGATGCGGCCGCCTTGCGGCAGGCCTATCACACGCTGGTGAAGCAATATCATCCCGATCGTCACCTCGCCGAAGGGGTGCCGGCCGAGTTCATTCGCGTCACCGAAGCCCGGATGGCGGTGATCAATGATGCCTATGCCCGCGTGACCGCTGGGCCGCTCACCGCCGTGCTGCTGCGCTATGGTGTTGTGCTGATCGCCTGCCTGCCCTGGCTACGCTGGCTGCCGGGGCGAATGGGCTGGGTTCTTCTCACCGGCTTTGTAGCCGGCGCCTTGTTCATGGGGCTCGGCGGTCTGTCATTCGCGCTGGCAGACAATGTCTCGGCGCTCGCCATCGCCGGGCAATTGGGGGTGCCTTTCAGCCTGATCCTGGCCGTGATCATTTACAAGGAACGTATCCGCTGGCCGCGCATCACCGCCGTGGCACTGTGCTTTGCCGGCGTCGCGGTGATGGGCTTTGATCCGGCTATCGCCCATGAAAGCATCGCGCTGTGGCTGACGGTGGCTGCCTCGCTGTGCTGGGCGATCGGCAATTTGCTGTTTCGCAAACTGGCCGGCGTGCCGGTGCTGACCATCCACGCCTGGCTGGCCGCGATCAGCGTGCCGATCATTGCCGCGGCGGCCGCGATATTCGAGCCGCAGAACCTGCGCGCCATTCCCGACCTGTCATGGCAAATCTGGGCCTCGATCGCCTATTCGGGGCTGCTGGCCTCGCTGCTCGGCCATGGCGGGATGAGTTGGCTGTTCCAGCGCTATCCGGTCGCCACCGTTTCGCCACTGACGCTGCCGACGCCGCTGATGTCGGTGATCATCGCCGTACTGGTGTTCGGCACGCCAATCACCACCCAGATGATCATCGGCGGCGTCTTGACCATCATCGGCGTCGCCATCATCACGTTGCGCACCGCCAAGGCCCGCGACGACATTGGCACGCATGAGCCGCTGACGACGGAACCGACATGACGCCGATCGACCGCCCCAGCCCCAATTTCGATGTCCGCAAATTGCCGGTGCAGATGGTCGTGCTGCATTATACCGGGATGGAAAGCGGCGAGGCGGCAATCGAACGCCTTGCCGATCCGGTCGCCAAGGTGTCGGCGCATTGGGTTGTCACCGAGGATGGACAGGTCGTTCGCATGGTCGATGAGGCCCATCGCGCCTGGCACGCGGGCAAAAGCTGGTGGCGCGGCGTCACGGACGTCAACAGCACCTCGATCGGCATCGAGATCGTCAATCCGGGTCATGAGTTCGGTTATCGCGCCTTCCCCGAAGCGCAAATGGCGGCCGTCGAGGCTTTGGTGGATGCCGCTGTGCGGCGCTACGGTATCCTGCCCGCCAATGTCGTCGGGCATAGCGATGTCGCGCCGGCGCGCAAGGAAGATCCGGGCGAATTGTTCGATTGGCCGCGTTTGGCGCGCGCTGGCCTCGCCATGCCGGTGCCAGTCGGTGGCTTCGATCCCGGCTGGACCGATTCCGGCACGCTCGCGGCGCTGGCGCGCTATGGCTATGACATTAACGCGCCGGAAGCCGCGGTCGTGGCGTTCCAGCGGCGCTTCCGACCGGCGAATTTCGATGGTGTGATCGACGCCGAAACGCGGACGATCCTGCGCAATATTCTGATTGCGGGATCAACCAACCCGCAGTGGACGCGGGTCAAGTAAGGCAGGCTCCCTCCCCCACGCGGGGAGGGAGCCCATATCGCTTAGTTCTTGCGGCCGCTCATCAGCCAGCCGACGACGAAGCCCAGCGCGATACCACCGGCGAGGACAGCAATCGGCTGTTCCTGCACCGCGGCGCGGGCCTTGGCATTGGCGTCTTCGGCGAGGCGTGCGGCCTTTTCACGGGCTTCACGAACCTGTTCGGGCGCCTTGTCGGCGAATTCGCGAACGGTTTCGCTGGCCTTTTCGTAAACTTCCTTGCCCTTGCCGATGGCCTGTTCGGCCTTGCCCTTCAACTCGGTGATCTTGCCATCCAGCTGGGTCTTGGTGTCACCGACGAGGCTGCCGACGGCGCCTTGCACCTTGCCGGTGACTTCGTCGATCTTGCCTTCAATGCTGTCGCTGTTGATCGTCATGGGAATTCCTTTCGGGGGCGGCGGGGGCGCCGGATGTTCGAGATAAGCAGCGCCTCGGGATTTTGAAAGAGGCTCGTGAAAAACACAGCGATGGCGCTTTGGTTCAATCGCCCGACGACACTTTGCCACGGCCTGCCTTGACGCCCGACCGCACCGCCTTGCCGGCCAGCCGCCGTTCCTGCGATCCCTTGCTCGGCTTGGTGGGACGGCGCTTGACCGGGCGAACCTCGGCCGCCGTCAACAGCGCCGCCAGTCGCTCGCGCGCATCGGCGCGGTTGCGTTCCTGGGTGCGAAAGCGATCGGCGGTGATGACGATCACGCCGTCGCGAGTCAGCCGACTGCCCGCCAGCCGCATCAACCGCACCGCGACATCATCGGGCAGGCTGGGCGAGGCGCGCGCGTCGAACCGCAATTGCACGGCGCTCGACACCTTGTTGACATTCTGGCCGCCGGGCCCGGAGGCGCGGATGAAGCTTTCGACCAGCTCGGCTTCGGGGATGGAGAGTGCCATACCTCGCAATAAGCGATTTCCGCGCGGCGCGAAATGCCGCTAGGTTGCACCCAAACCAAGGGGAGAGTCCGATGATCACAGTGCACCATCTCAACAACAGCCGTTCGCAACGCGTGCTTTGGCTGCTTGAAGAATTGCAAATCCCCTATGTCCTCAAGGCCTATAGCCGCGACCTCGAAACCAACCTCGCGCCGCCGGAACTGAAGGCCATCCACCCGCTCGGCAAATCACCGGTGATTGATGATGATGGCGTCGTCATCATCGAATCGGGCGCCATCACCGATTACATTATTCGCCGTCACGGCGGCGGCCGGCTCGCGCCCACCCCCGGCACCGCCGCCCACGAAACCTATCTGCAATGGCTGCATTTCGCCGAAGGTTCAGCGATGACACCATTCCTGCTGGCGCTCTACACCGCCCGACTCGGTGACGCTGCCGCACCGTTGCAACCGCGCATTCAGGAACAGATCGGCGCGCATGTCGCCTATTTCGCGCAGGAGCTCGGCAGCAATGATTGGCTGATCGACAACCAGCTTTCCGGCGCCGACGTGATGATGAGCTTCATCGCCGAAATCGCCGTCGCGCAAGGGTTGGGCGCGCATTTCCCCAATCTGGTCAGCTATGTGAAGCGCCTGCAAGGTCGCCCGGCGTGGCAGACGGCGATGGCCAAGACCGAGCCGTACAATTTCACCATGAAGGCCTGATCGAGGCCGATCGCCTGCTACCGCCGGGCTGCGCGCAGGGCTGCGGCGCGGCGGTAAGGCGTGCGATCATCATTGACACTGGCAATCAGCGTATCGAGCAGCACCTGCCCGAACAGCCAATCACCCAGCCCAGATTGCGCGTTGATATGCCCGATGGGGCCGGCATCAATCAAGGCGCTGCCCCAATCATCGGCAAAGCGTTGGGCGCGATCGAGCGTGGCATAGGGGTCATCGCTGCTCGCAACGACGGTTGAACGGAATGGCAAGGCCGATGCCGGTAGTGGCGCAAACCGCCGGATGACAGCAGGAGCACCATCCCGCGAAGGGTCACATGGCGCGACCAGCAGCGCACCCCCAACCCGATCAACAGCGCCGGCTTGCGCCGCCCAATGGCCGACGAGCGCACAGCCAAGGCTATGCGCCACCAGCACCACCGGCGCCGGTGCCGCACGCACGGCAGCATCAAGCGCCGCGATCCAGCGCGCCGGGTGCGGATCGTCCCAGTCCATCTGTTCGACACGGCGGCATTCCGGGCGCAGACGCAGCCAGCGGCTTTGCCAATGATCGGGACCCGAGCCGCCAAGCCCCGGAATGATGCGCACCGATGCCAACGCCATGCCCAATGCCTTTCGCGCCAAAAAAAGGCGGAGGGCGGGCTGGCTGTCGACCCGGCACCTCCGCCGCAAGGACGGTCGGCAACTGGTGGGGAGATCGAAAACCAGCGCCGCGGCTGCCGGCGGACTGAACACCGGCAGACGCGATTTTTATATCCTATCTTTTAGATAGGAGAATGATGGATTTTATTGGCGATGCCCAACCGGGGGTTTGCTGCAGCTTTACGCCGCCTTGCTGCGGCGGGCCTTTTCCAGCCGCTTGAGCAGCATGTCGCGCTTCAGCTTCGACAGATGGTCGATGAACAGCACGCCTTCGAGATGGTC
>JAAFIT010000251.1 GCA_013298745.1 Sphingomonadales bacterium | reverse complement strand
CCGGCCATGTCGTCATCGCCAAATTCCGCCGCTACATGGGGGTGCGCACCGTCGCCAGCCTGTTGACCGGCGCTGCGACAGCCGGACTGGGCGCGCTTTTCGGTGTTGAACAGCCGCTGGCCTGGGGGGTGATGGCCTTTGCCTTCAACTTCCTGCCCTTCATCGGCCCGCTGATCGTCGTCGCCTTGATGACGATCTTCACCGCCGCCCAGTTCGGCGACTGGCAGACACCGCTGCTGATCCTCGTCACCGTCACCGCGGCACAATTCGGCATCGGCAGCTATCTGGAGCCGATCCTCGCCGGCACCGCCCTGTCGATGTCACCGTTCATCGTGCTGCTCGCCGTGTTCTTCTGGGGGCTGCTGTGGGGCATCCCCGGCGCGTTCCTCGGCGTGCCGATCGTCATCCTGCTCATCACCGTCTGCGAACAATTGCCTGGCAGCCGCTGGGTGGCGACGCTGCTCGGCGGAGAAGCGCAGCAGCGCGATCCGGACAACGCGAGCGCGACGACATCACGGCGCGGATGACCGCGGCAATGCGGGACCAAGCTCCGCCACCCAGGCCGTCAGCCTTGCCGACAGCACTGCCATCGGCAGGGCGCCCGGTCGTCCGCCGCGCCCAAGGCCGGTACTGCCGCGCCTGCGGCAAGCAGGCCGAGCGCGTTTCGACAGGCAAGGCTCATGCTGACCATGCCTCTATCGCTTTCGCCAGCGTCGCCATCGGCATCGGTCCGCCGAGCAACACGACATCATGGAAACCGCGGATATCGAAGCGACCGCCCATTGCAGTGCGCGCCTTGTCACGCGCCGCGACAATCGCCGTCTGACCGATCTTGAAGCTGCACGCCTGCCCCGGATAGACACAATAGCGATCAATCTCGCGCTGCGCCGGAATCGGGCTTTCGCCGGCATTTTCGACCATCCAGTTCACCGCCTCCATGCGCGTCCAGCGTTTGTAATGGATGCCGGTATCGACAACGATGCGCGCGGCGCGGAAAAGCATCGATTGCAGATAGCCGATGCGCCCGACCGGATCTTCGGCGTAACAGCCCATCTCGTCGGCAAGCTGTTCGGCATAAAGCGCCCAGCCCTCGGTATAGGCCGAAAAGCGCACCAGCCGACGGAACGGCGACAGTGCGCCTGCCGAATCGAGCGCATTGGCCTGGAAATGATGGCCGGGAATGCCTTCATGATGCGCCAATGTCGGCAACCGCCAGCGCGGCTGATCAGCAGTCGAGCGCAGGTTGATCGAAAAGCTTGGTGGATTGCCGCCATTGTAAAAGGCGCCTGGCGAGCCATTCTCCACCGCCACCGGCATCCGCCGCACCGTCAGTGGCGCCACCGGAATTGCACTGAACATGGTCGGCAGCCGGGTGCGGGCATCGTCCAGTATCGCCTGCAACTGCGCGATGATCGCGGCGCGACCGGCATCGGTATCGGGCTCGATGAAGCGCCTGTCGTCGTTCAGCGCGGCGATGCGCGCGCCGACACGGCCTGAACGCAAGCCTTGCGCCGTGAGCGCCGTATCGAGCGCGGCAGTGTATTCGGCGACCTGCGCCAGCCCGATGCGATGTAGTTCGGCGGGCGACAGGTCGGTCGTCGTGTTGGCACGCACGGCAGCGGCATAATAGGCCTCTCCATCAGGCAGCCGCCACACGCCCGCGGTATCGACCGCCGCCGGGCGCAGCGCCTGCAACGCTGCGATCTGCCGGGTCAGCGCCGGCGCGACGGTGCCGTTGAACACCGCCATCGCCTTGGCCAATGGAAAGTCCGCGCCACCGGCCCGACTGGCGGGCGCCATCAGCGCCGACGCCGCCGGGTCACCATCACGCAGCGCAGCGATCTGGGCGATGGTGCGATCGATGATGAAAACCGGCGGCACCACGCCGATGCCGGCATCATGGGCGATGCGCGCGCTTTCCTGATCGAGCGCCGTCGCCAGGCTCGCCAGCCGCACCAGATAGGCGTCGCGCTGGGCCTGCGTCGTCACCGGCATCCGGCCAATCGAATCGGGCAGCCAGTAATAGGCGCCGTTCATCTGGCTGACGACATAGGGGCTGGGCCGCAGATCGATATCGATGAACCCGTAGCGGCCCATCATATCGTCAAGCGTGCCGTGGACGAAGCGGGCGACAGCAAGATCCTGTCGGCTCCGCGGCGACAGCACGGCGCGATCGAAGTTTGCCAACTCCAACAGCGCCGCCTTCACCGCCGCCCGGTCCGCCGCCAGCGCCGCCAGCGAGCGATCCGCAATGGCGCCGGTTTCGCTCACATCGCGCGACAGCACGCCATCGACGTGACGCTGCAACACGGCGGCCAAGCGGGCGTCGTCACTTGCCGCCAGCGCCGGCACGGTGGCGGAAAGCGCAAGACCGCCGGCGTTGGCAAGGAGTGTGCGGCGGTTGATCATGCCCCGGCTGTTGCGGGTTTTCGGCGCAAAGGCAACTGGCGCAAGCGGCGTTCAGAGCCTCCGGCGGCTGGGGCTATTGGCCCCAGACCCCGATCGCGATCCGCTGCAGTCACTAAAGAGCCGTGTCATCCCGGGCTTGACCCGGCACCCAGCTTGCTCTGCATACGCAAGGCGAACGCCGGGTCCCGGATCAAGAAACAAGGGGTCTGGGGCCGCCGGCCCAAGCCGCCGGAGGCGACTTCAGCCCGCCGCGGCGAGCGCGCTGCGGCCGCGCTTCACCACCAGCTTGTTGAGCGCGTTCACATAGGCGCGGGCGCTGGCGACGAGGGTATCGGTGTGGGCGCCGGTGCCGCGAGCGGTGCGGCCGTCTTCGGACAGCACCACCGACACTTCGGCCTGCGCATCGGTGCCCGCCGTGACGGCGTGGACCTGATAGAGTTGCAGCGTCGCGCCATCGTGCGGCACCAGCTTGCGCACGGCGTTGAACAGCGCATCGACCGGCCCATTACCGCGCACGGCGGCGGTGTGCTCCTCGCCGTCAATGCTGAGCGTCAGGATGGCGCGCTGCGGGCCGTTCGAGCCGCAATAGACTTCGACTTCGACGACCTGGATGCGATCATGGCCGCGCAGCACCTGATCATCGACCAGCGCGACGATGTCTTCATCGAACACCGCCTTTTTGGCGTCGGCGAGGTCCTTGAAGCGCTTGAAGGCGTCGCCGAATTCATTGTCCGACAGGTCATAGCCCATTTCGGCGAGTTTCTGCTTGAAGGCAGCGCGACCCGAATGCTTGCCGAGGACGAGGTTGGTCGCACCCTGCCCGACGCTTTCGGGCGTCATGATTTCATAGGTGCCGGCGTCCTTGAGCATCCCGTCCTGGTGGATGCCGCTTTCATGCGCAAAGGCATTGGCGCCAACGACCGCCTTGTTGGCCTGCACCGCCATGCCGGTGATGCCCGAGATCAGCCGCGAGGCCTTGGTGATCTCGGTCGAAACGATGCCGGTGCGCACCGGCAGCACATCGTGGCGCACCTTGATCGCCATGGCGATTTCTTCAACGGCAGCATTGCCGGCGCGTTCGCCGATACCGTTGACGGTCGCCTCGCACTGCCGCGCGCCGGCCATGATGGCAGCGAGCGTGTTGGCGACGGCGAGGCCGAGATCGTTATGGCAATGCGTGGAGAAGATCGCCTTGTCGGCATCCGGCACGCGGTTGATCACGTCGCGGAACATCGCGCCATAGGTTTCGGGCGTCGCATAGCCGACGGTATCGGGCAGGTTGATCGTCGTCGCGCCGGCCTTGATCGCCACTTCAACGGCGCGGCACAGAAAGTCCGGATCGCTCCTCGTCGCATCTTCCGCCGACCATTCGATGTCCTCGCACAGGTTGCGGGCATGGCCGACAGAATGGGCGATCGCGTCGAGCACTTCTTCGGGCGTCTTGTTGAGTTTCGCCCGCATGTGCAACGGCGAAGTGGCGATGAAGGTGTGGATGCGCGGCCGCCTGGCATGGCGCACCGCCGCCCAGGCGCGATCGATATCGAGCACCGCGGCGCGGGCCAGCGAAGCGACGATGGCGGTTTCGCATTGTTTGGCGACCGCGGTAACGGCTTCGAAATCGCCATCGCTGGCGATGGCAAAGCCGGCTTCGATGATATCGACGCCGAGCATTTCCAGTTGCGCTGCAACCTTCAATTTTTCTTCGAGGTTCATCGAGCAGCCGGGCGATTGCTCGCCATCGCGCAGCGTGGTGTCGAAAATACGGATATGGTCAGTCATGAATTCGGCCTGTCTTGAATCGGGTTCCGGTGGAAGTGCGGAAGGTCCCTCAGGCGCGGTGGCTCTAGCCCTTCTGGGCGAGCAGAAACGTCGCGCCTAAGGGCGCGTAAGTCGAAGAAGCGGCAGGTTGATCCTGATCATGTTGCAACTATGCCGCGAGAAATCACCGCTGTCCAGCCATGTAACCCGATCGCTGCGCGTGGCGAATGATGGTGGTCAACCCAGAGGATCGCCCATGCGCCTTCACCGCCTCGCCATCATTCTCGCCGCCCTTGCTGCGGCGGCTCCCCTGCCGGCAATG